>CALBZH010000263.1 GCA_937889795.1 uncultured Syntrophobacteraceae bacterium
AGATATCCACTCGTGACTGGAGTTCAGACGTGTGCTCTTCCGATCTCCTCTCGGGGGGGTTCGGGGGTGCTCTCTTGCCCGGCATGACTTCTTTGACGGAGCACTAGGTCGGTTGGAATCGAAGCACTTCGGGAGTGGTGGAGTGGCTGCGGCGAGGATCCTTTTTTATATCATCGGCGTCGACAAGCCCAGCAGTCGCAAGCGCATCCTGGAAAGCGTCCCGTTCCTCGAGCGACGTGGCCATGTCGTGACGGTGCGAGAGCTTCCAGGCGGGATTGTCGCGCGCATCGGGATGGCTTTCGAGGTGCGACGGCACGATCTCGTGGTGGTCCAGAAGAAGCTGTTGCGCCGTTTTGAGCTGGCCTTGATGAGGCGAGTGAATCCGCGACTCGTCTTTGATCTCGACGATGCCGTGATGTTTCACGAAATCGAGCGCAACGAGGTCCTGACCGGGAAGTTCTTCCGCCGCTTTGTTGCAATGGCGGCAGGCTGCAAGGGTGTGATCGCCGGAAACAGCACTCTCGCCGAGCTTGCGCGGGCAGCGCGTGTGCCCCCGGGAACCGAGGATAACGGCATCCTGGTGCTGCCCACACCCGTCGATACGTCGGCGTTGACCGCCAGCCCCAGGAAGAATCATCCCGACCGGGTTGTGATCGGTTGGGTTGGAACCCGGGGAAATCTTCGCCATCTCAAGCGGATTGCCGGCGCACTTCGAACGGTGTGCGAGCGGCACGCGGGCACGATGAAGGTGGTCGTCAAGGTGGTCTCCGACGCACAGCCGGTGCTGCCCGGGATTGCCGTGGAGTACAAGCCTTGGAGCGCCGCGGATGAGGCAGCCGATCTGCGGAGCTTCGACATCGGGGTCATGCCCCTGGCGGACGACCTTTGGACCCGCGGAAAAGGAGGCTACAAACTCCTTCAATACATGGCGGCCGGGGCCGCCGCCGTGGCCTCCCCCGTCGGGATCAACCGCGAGATCGTTCGGCACGGCGAAAACGGCCTTCTGGCGGAGGACGATCAGCAGTGGGTCAATGCACTCGAAATGCTCGTCGCGGAGCCCGCCCTCCGGGAACGGCTGGCCACGGCTGCCCGGGAGACCGTTGAGCGTCACTATTCGCTTGATCTCTACAACGAGCGATTGGCGGCGTTCCTGGAAAGGATGCTCTGATGCGCATCCTGCATACGGAGTCTTCCCAGCACCTGGGAGGCCAGGAGCTCCGAGCTCTCATGGAAATGGAGGATCTTGCGGGCCACGGCGTTTCATCGGTGCTTGCAGCCCGGCCCGGCACCAAGATTGTCGAAGAGGCGGACCGCCGGGGTCTCAAAGTCTACACGGTGACCATGCGGGGCAGTGTCGATCCCGTGGCCGTGGCACGCTTCCTCTGGATTCTGCGGCGAGAGCGGATCGACCTCGTGAGTGCTCACGGCTCCAAGGACGGCTGGAGCGCGGGACTTGCCGCTCGCCTTCTCGGCCTTCCGGTGGTGCGCTGCCGTCATGTGGCCAACCCCATTCGGAAGCATGTTTTCGGAAGGATGGTCTACGGCTGGCTTTGCGACCGGATCGTTACGACCAGTGAATCCATCAAGGCGGGAATGGTGGAGCGCGGTGTCCCGGCGGGCAAGATCGTTTCCGTTCCGACCGGTGTCGATACGACGCGGTTCCATCCCGGTGTCGCAAAAGGATTGTTTCGCTCGGAGCTTGGCCTGGAGGAGGGCACGCGTCTGGTTGGCATGATCACGGTGCTCAGAGGCGACAAAGGCCCGGATGTGTTTCTGGATGCGGCTGAGCGGATTGCTCGCCGCTACGCGGATGTGGTTTTCGTGCTCGTCGGTGACGGCTGGATGCGCGGACGGCTCGAAGCGGCACTCGCCAGCTCGCCTCACCGGGACCGCATTCTGATGACGGGCTTTCGGCGCGACATCCCTCAAATCATGGCCGATCTGGATATCCTGGTGCTTTCAGCCAGAATTCCCGAGGGGGTTCCTCAAACCATTTTGCAGGCCCATGCCATGGGAACCCCGGTGATCGCATCCGACGTCGGGGGCATCAACGAGGTGGCGATCCCCGGCGAAACCGCAATGGGCGTCCCTCCGGGCGATCCCGAATCCCTTGCCGAGGCCATCGTTCTGGTGCTCTCCGACCGGCAGGGTGCCGCCGTGCGTGCCGCCCGGGGCAAGGCCATGGTGGCCACGCGATACACACGGGAGCAGACGATCGACCGCATGCTCGAAATCTACTCACGCCTTATCAAGTGTTAACCACTGAGGTCCATGAAAGTAGCTTTCATCCGATACCGGTATGACCCCTATGGGGGCGCGGAGCGGTTCACGCAGCTGCTCATGGAGCATCTTGCGTTGCGCGGGGACGAGGTGCATCTGTACGCCCGCCGGTGGAAGGAAGCGGCACCATCCGGGCCGATCTACCATCGCGTCGGCGGTCCGGGCTGGCCGGCGATCCTGGCCTATGCGTCGTTTGTTTACCGGGTCGGGAGGGCGGTTCGCCTGGGCCACTACGATCTCGTCCAGTCGAACGAAAGAACGTTGTGTCAGCACGTGTATCGCGCAGGGGACGGGGTCCACGCGCGGTGGCTCGAGTTGCGGCTCTCCCAGCTCGGCTGGATCCGGCGTTTTTCCATTCGCCTCAACCCCTTCCACCGTTTCAGGCTTTGGCTCGAGCGTGCCTTGTTCGAATCGCCCGAGCTGAAGGCCGTGATCGTCAATTCCAACATGGTCCGGGATGAGATCCTCTCCCGCTTTCGAATCGACGCTGCGTGCATCCACACCATCTACAATGGAGTCGACCTGGAGCGATTCCAACCGGGCCGGCGGGCTGAAGGTGGGGAGGCGCTGCGGCTTCGTGTGGGTCTCAACCGGGAGACACCGGTTGTGCTGTTTGTCGGATCCGGCTTCGAGCGCAAAGGGCTTGAGCCCCTGCTGCGCGCGGTTGCCCGGAGCACGGGGGGCGCTCACGTCTGGGTGGTGGGCAAGGGGAGGGTCCTACGTTACAGGGGATTGGCCCGAACGCTCGGGATCGAGTCGCGTGTGACGTTCTGGGGACCTCAGGAAGACGTTGTACCTTTTTACGCCGGAGCGGACCTCTTTGTGCTTCCCACCCTCTACGATCCCTTTCCGAGTGTCGTGCTGGAAGCGATGGCATCGGGGCTGCCCGTCATCACGACCCGGCAATGCGGCGCCGCGGAAATCATCGAGGAGGGAGCGGACGGCTTCGTGGTTGAATCCGGCCTGGATATCGAGACCATGGCGGATCGCATCAACCAGCTGTGCGACGAACGCCTTCGACAGGAGATGGGTCGAGCCGCCCGCCGAAAGGCGGAGACGCTCCCAATCGAGGGGACGGTCGAAGCACTCAAGGCGCTGTACGAGGTACTCCTCCGAGGGCGCTTGTCCGAGGCCGACTGATACCCTCTGATTCCCCACTTGGCAGGCATGTTTTCGAGCGTATGCTCGTTCATGGTGCGGCTCGCGCCTCTTCGAGCGAGTGCTCGGCGATGCCCCGAGCACTCGCCAATCGCAGGAAGGCGCGTCCCATCGCACTTGACGGGTACTCGCTATTCTCGAATGCAGCGGTATTGACGAATGGACGTGAAGCGCAGTTAAAAATGGTCTTAACTTAGTTGCAATCCCATGGGTGAGGTTCCAGGGAAAGATTCAGGCCGTCGGCAGTCAAATTCTTAGCAATCTCACTCTGACCATCGCATAATGTCCAAGCAGTCAAGTGACTTAATGTATTAACTTGTATGGCAGAAAGATCAATTACAAAGGGTTTGTTCTCTATAAACGTATCGTAATGAGGAAAATGTTTGAACGAATCGGATGATTTATTGAGTTGCTCTTTGTATTTGTTTTCAAGGTTGCCTTGCATGACTAAATTAATCCAATTTGTATTTCTATCAAGATAAACCCAGCAAATGTTGCTATTGTATGATTGAATGCCATAATGATCATTATTCTTGACCGTGTATTTGTCGCAGTAAACTAATGTTTTATTGGACTTTGCCTGCATACACAATCCATTTTGAAGATTATTGAGTTTGCTTTCATCAAATATTATATTATGTATATATCCTGGCTTTATCTTGCTTATGTATGGAACCTGCTTGAAATATCCAATGATATCGTCGGTCATTGCCGGCGGATTACTGGAGCATGAAAATGGGATTGGTGTATTTACAAATACGATGATGTTTTTGACTTGTCTCTTTAGTAATGGCATGAGGCCCAAGTTATCGATGTGGCCACCATCTCCATGAGGATATTCGTGCCATGGCGTACTCAAATCAACAGGCCAATAGCTTATCTCCGGTAAGCCTGTATTTCTAAGGCCAGCAGCTCTTGCCGCATGTTCTGGAGCAGCGCCGCTGATTCCTATAACATCCGAAAGGGTAAAGCGATGTCTTCTACTGTCAATTGTTGCCGAAACGAATCTATTACCTGCCTGGATTGGGTCCTTGCTATCATATGCAAATGACTCAATATATCCACCCCCAATGAATTTATTCAATAGAGCACCTTTCTTGTATATACCAGTATACAATCCAGTCATCTCGACTTGATATGCATACCGTAAGTCATCATCATCCGTACCCAATAAAGTCCCGCCAACGATCAGGTATGGCCTTCCATCCCTGACAAAATAGAAATCGGTTTCTTTTAAGTCCAGTTTCTTATTTTCTGACTGTACTGACCGGAATGCACCTTTATGAAAGGAAAAGAAACGATGACGTTCATTTAGGTCAAATGGTGCGAGAAATATATCACCAATCGTCCTGGAATAACTCTCATCACCTCGAAGCATGGCTTGCTCCCTCAAATACCGCAATCCGAGTCTAGATTTATGTATTGCTCTAGCTAAGGATCCGGGAGTTGACATTTCCAGAATATCCTTCTTGAGGGAACGGGGCGAGGCATAAGAGCCCAGGAATATCGATTCATCATAAGAAGCAGGCAGGTAAACAAATGGAACGGCCGCCCATGAGCCACCAGAAATGGCCGATATGTACTGTAGTTTGTCGAGCCAGCCCAGTTTCTTCAAGGCCCTTAGCTGGCCCAGCGTGGCTGAAGCCGACCTGGTCCCGCCTCCAGAGAAAGCAGCTCCAAATGAGCTTCGCTGTGTTATCCAGGGGACTCTGAGCTCACTATCGAATAGCTCTGGAAACGAGCTTGGACTCTTCTCCATGTCCCAGACACGAGTGTTAATGGTGAGCTCTTTTTGTGAAGAGCAGGCAAACGTCATTGATAACGTTGTAATAGCTACAAGGAACAACTGCGTGGTTAGACAAATAGCATGCATGATTTTCCCCTTTCTCGATTGCGCTTCCTAACCCATTGAAAGCTCCCCAGGTCTGGCCATCGCGGAGGCCGCCCCGAAGACGTGCGCCAACTGTGTCAAGTAATGTGAGAACTTTCAGCGGATCCGCGTAGCAGCGGAGTCGAGTCAGCGAGACAACGAAGTCTTGAGGGGGGGTTGCGTTCATATGTGACACCGCTGCGGCTTTCCAGCCCGGGCGTCCAGCCTACTTGGCTCCTTCCAACGAAGGTGCCTCGGGACAAATGTCGGTATTGGCTAAGGAAGTGGAGCGATCGTCTGAAGTAAGGATGTCAAACCCTGAATTGATGGGTCAAAAATAGGATTGTATTCCGGGGGTGTCAACCGAGAAACGTACTCATGCCTTTGATGGTTGAGCCATGCGAATTGCACCGCGGCGAGCCGCGAGGCCACGAAACCAGACCTTCATGTCTTGACGCAAAGGAGGCTGGCCGGTGAGCCGGCCTCCTCAGCGTCGGGGCTTCAGGAAGATCCTCGCTTACCCTCTCAGGACTGAAGCGCCTTGATGTCCTTGTAGAGATCCAGCGCCTGGGGATTGGCGAGGGCGTCTTTGTTCTTGACTTCCTGGTTGTGAATGACCTTCCGAACCGCCAGCTCCACCTTCTTGCCACTGATCGTGTAGGGGATGTCGGCGATGGCGATGATCTTGCCGGGAACGTGCCGCGGTGTGGTGTTCTGACGGATCATGGTCTTGATCCGCTTTTCCAGTTCTTCGGTGAGCTCAACGCCGTCTCGCAGCTTCACGAACAGGATCACGCGGACGTCGTTGTCGAAATCCTGTCCCACCACGAGGCTGTCGAGAACCTCCGGGATGTTCTCCACTTGCCGGTAGATTTCCGCAGTCCCGATGCGGACGCCGCCCGGGTTGAGCGTGGCGTCGGACCGGCCGTAGATGACCACGCCGCCGCGCTCGGTGACTTCAATGTAGTCCCCGTGATTCCAGATGTTGGGATACATTTCGAAGTACGCGCCCCGGTACTTCTTTCCGTCCGGGTCATTATAAAAGTAGATGGGCATGGAAGGTGCTGCGGCGGCGCAGACAAGCTCGCCTTTCTCCCCGACCACGTGCTTGCCTTCGTCGTTCCAGGCTTCAACCTTCATGCCCAGGCCACGGCATTGCAGCTCGCCGGCGTACACTGCACCTATGGGATTGCCGAGAGCAAAGCAGGAAATGATGTCCGTGCCACCGGAGATGGAGGACAGGCAAAGCTCTTCTTTGATGTCGCGATAAACGTACTCGAAGCTTTCGATCGACAGGGGCGAGCCGGTGGAAAGCACGGCCTTGAGGGGCGTAAGATCGAGTGTCTGCTTGGGGCGCACATCGGCCTTTTCCACGGCCGCGAGATACTTCGCGCTCGTCCCGAAGATGCTCACCTTCTCATCCTGGGCGAGTCGCCAGAGGGCTTCGGGGCGTGGAAAGAAAGGAGAGCCGTCAAAGAGCAGCAGTCGTGCCCCCTGAGTGAGGGACGAAACCAGCCAGTTCCACATCATCCAACCGCAGGTCGTGTAGTAGAAGATCGTGTCTTCGCGCTTCAGGTCGGTGTGGAGCTTAAGCTCCTTGATGTGCTGCAGCAGAGTGCCAACAGCTCCATGCACGATGCACTTGGGGACGCCCGTCGTGCCCGACGAATACATGATGTAGAGCGGATGGTTGGCTGGAAGCTGCTCGAATTCGATGGTGAGCCCGTCTTCTTTCGCCAGGAAGTCTCCGAAGAGCACGCCGTTCGGTACCCGTCCGGGATCCGGGTTGCCTTCCGTGTAAGGAACCACGATGACTTTTTCGATGCTGGGGATTTGCTTGACGACTTCGCCGATCTGTCCAAGGGAATCGAATTTCTTCCCGCTGTAGCTGTACCCGTTCGCTGTAAACAAGACTCGCGGCTCAATCTGGCCGAAGCGATCCAGGACACCCTTGATGCCGAAGTCAGGGGAGCACGACGACCAAATGGCTCCAATACTGGTCGCGGCGAGCATGGCGATGACCGTCTCCGTCATGTTCGGCATGAAACCGGCCACCCGGTCCCCCGGCTTGATGCCCATGGCGCGGAGGGATTTGGCGAGACGAGCTACCAGATCATAAAGCTCGGCATAAGTTGTGTGAACCGTTTCCGAAGCGCTCTCCCCCCGAAAGCTCAGGGCGATCTTGTCGTCACGATACCGGAGAAGGTTTTCAGCGAAGTTGAGCTTTGCACCGTCAAACCATTTGGCCCCCGGCATATGCTGGGGATCATCCACCACCTGCGCATAAGGCGCGCTATGGATTACCTGCCCGTAGTCCCAGATGGCAGCCCAGAAGGCCGGGATTTCAGAAACGGACCATTGGTACAAGTCATCGTAGGTTTTGAAGGCCTTTCCATGACGTTCATTCACGAATTGCATGAAGTGGTACATGTTGGTACTGCGGATCCGTTCTTCCGACGGCTGCCAAAGGAGCTTGCTCATTACTTCCTCCCCGTGAAATGTGAGTTGAGTGGGATCGGACCGCGGATGATCCCACACGGATAGGGTGCGTTGAAGGTGCCGAGTCGAGCGTAAGCTGCTATCAAATTTTGTACATTAGTGCTTAACTTGGTCTCGTGTCAATTCTCTTGCAGAGGGGAATGTTGAAATTCTCAGAAACGACGCGAAGGGGTGCCTCGTGCTTCAGACGCTCAGGTCGGGCCTTGCGGGAGCAGGTCATGAAGAAAGGGAGCCAGGAAAAGGAGGGGGGAACCTGGCTCCCTCGGGGAGAATGCGCTGGTGAAGCGACGGTGTTTGCTTTCCTGGCTTGATTCTCCCAAATCCATTATAAGTCTTCTATGGCGAAACGCGATGCCTGCCCGTGTGCTTCACGCTCCGACGGTCGCAAGCAGCTGGCTCAGCTCTCCTGCGTGCTCGGCAAGATGCTGACCGAGAAACGGTGCTTCATCCGGCTCGATCAGGCCGTCCGCCGCGGCGATTTGGAGAAGCTCGTAGAGCTCGATCGCTTCGAAGGACTGCAAGACACCGAGGATTTCCGGTGCATCGGGAAAGCGGCTCGATTGGGCGTGCTTGACGCGGCACGCGTCGAGGAAACCGGCAGCACAGGCATCGAGGCATGGCCGTCCCATCCAGGCCAGGTCTCCGGTCCCGTCGAGTCGGTCCAAGCGCATGCGAAGGGTGAGGTTCAGAAAGAAGTGAAGCAAGCCCAGGAGCGGGTTTTGGTCTTCCCCATCCTCGTGAATGAGCCGCTTGTAATCCCTCACGCTGATGAGGCGCACATCGAGTGATTCATCGTCACACCGGATGACGAAGTCGCCCGCCGCATGGTGCCACGGATAGACCTGTCGGCCTGACGCGGTGTCGTAACAGAGCGTGAGGAGGCGTGCTGCCTTTCGGTACGCTTCGGCGGTCTGAGAGGCGCTGAGCACGAGCCTGCCTCGGCTTTCGTGCCAAACTGCCGTCGCGAGAGGCTGGTCCGGCTGGGTTCTGCAAAGGTGGAATTCATGGAAATCATCGAGCCAGTCGGTGATGAGAACCTTGAGCATTCTAGGCCCGTTTTTCTTGTCCACGTACTGAGCTTCCCCTTCGAAGCGGAGGCGGGGAAGGAGATCCTCAGCCAGAATCGCTTGGACTTCTTGCAGGGCTTGGGCCTCCCGGGTCATGATGGCTTTCTGAAAGTCCGTCACGGCCGAGGTCAAGGCAAACGCATAGTCGTGGTCTTCAAGGAAGACGCGGACGCAAGCCACATTGTAAAACGCGCCATGTTTTTCGCTGATGATGTCCATGCCGCGCAGGTCACTCGCTGAGACGGGTGAGCCCGAGCGCCGCGAGACGACTTGAATCAAAAGGTCGA
Source organism: uncultured Syntrophobacteraceae bacterium (assembly GCA_937889795.1). Lineage (GTDB taxonomy): Bacteria > Desulfobacterota > Syntrophobacteria > Syntrophobacterales > Syntrophobacteraceae > CALBZH01. The sequence goes on from CALBZH010000263.1 coordinate 9,162, forward strand.
AGCAATCCCGCAGGAGGAGATCCCGGAGACTGTTGAGGTAAGGGCCGTAGTGCAGAAGGAGGGCGTCGCCATCCGGTCCTTGAGGAAGGGGTAGGGCGGCGCTGCGGCTGTCAAGCTCAAGAGGACCGGCCTGCGAGGCGATCATGAGACGGATCGTGGGGGAATGAACCTGTATGACTGAAGATTTGGGCATGGAGGCAATTCCTTGTGTAATCCCTGACTGACTGCGCTTTTGCGGCTGAGCAGGGGTGCTCGTGCTGAACTTTGGGTTGCATCGAGTGCGACAGAGACCCTATATTTCCAACGGGATGCGCTGGGAATGGCGTATCCCGTTCATGTGTGCGATTGACTTGCTCAGGAGCGAACGTTTTGGAAAGCGTCGACAGGATACTCTTGGATCGCGTGCAACGGTCCTTTCCCCTGACAGCTGAGCCCTACCGGTCCCTCGGGGAGGGTCTGGGCCTCACTCCGTTGGAAGTCCAGCAGCGTATTGGCGCGCTGAAGACGCGCCGCATTGTGCGACAAATCAGCGCGATTTTCAACACGGGGGCTCTGGGTTACCGAAGCAGCCTCGTGGCGATGGCGGTCCCCGAGGAGCATCTGGAGCAGGCGGCCGCTGTGGTCAATGCGTATCCTGGAGTCAGCCACAATTACTTGAGGGAGGGGCGGTTCAACATGTGGTATACGCTCGCAGTCCCTCCCGGGCACTCCCTCGAAGGAAAAGTGGCCGCGCTGGCCGAGCAGGCGGGCGGATGGCCGGCGCTCGTTCTGCCCGCCGAGAAGAAATTCAAGCTGGAGGTGGTCCTCGACGTCCTGGAGGATGCAGAGCCGGATGCCGCCGAGGAGCGTGGGGCGGGCCCGCAGCTGGAAGCGAGTGCTTCCTTCGTTCCCACGCCCGAGAACGTCCGGATCGTCCGCTGTATCCAGGAGGATTTGCCTCTGGTCGAGCGGCCGTTCAGAGCCTGGGCGGAGACGTTGAGCCTCGAAGAATCGACGCTGTTGTCCCTCATGTCGGATTGGATCCAGCGCGGCATCATGCGTCGTTTTGCGGCGGTGCTGAACCACCGGCAGGCAGGCTTCAGCGCCAACGGGATGGTGGTCTGGCACTGTCCGGAGGAGACAATCTCCGAGAAGGGTCCCATCCTGGCATCGTTTGCCGAAGTGAGCCATTGCTACCATCGTCCGTCATACCCCGAATGGCCGTACAACCTCTACGCCATGGTGCACGGGAGGACGGTCGACGAGTGCAAGGGGACAGCCGCTCGGCTGGGAAGCGCCATTGGATTGAATGACTACCAGATCCTCTTTAGTACCCGCGAGTTCAAGAAAATTCGTCTCAAGCTGTTCTGGGACGCGCCCTTAACCAGTTGACCTGCATTGGGATGAGCCATGACCTACAGTCGGGAGGAATACGAAAACCGAAAACGGGCGGTTTTCGACGGAATGTCAAAGAAAGGGCAGGAACGGATCCTCAGGATGGGATATGAGAACTGGGACCCGTTTCAGGAGCCGAAGGACCCGAGGGAGCGGATCTTCAGCAACGCTTCCATGCAGGCTTCGGCGTGGCTGAAGGAGTTCTATGCCTCGAGCGAACAGAACGCCGAGTCCGTGGCGGTTCACAAGGAGCTCTTCGAATTGGGAACCGGCATCATCAAGGAGGAGACGCGGGCGAGGGCCCTGTACAATTTCTGCGTGTGGCTCGCCGAGAACAAAAAGGTGATGTCCTCCTAATCCCTACCGCAAAGACGCCTGGAAGGGGGAGGGTTCATTCTCGTCTTCCGTTTGCTCGCAGGGGCGAAGATACTCGAGCTCTTCCCGGGTCGAGGGGCGTACCAGACACACCTTTAGGCGGTAGTGAAGGTCCTTACCCGCCAATGGATGGTTGAAATCCAAAACGACGGACGTCTCGCTTTTTTCGACCACGTAGTATCCGAACTGGGCACCCGTGTCTTCGTTGGTGGCCACAGCCCACTTGCCTGGCTCTAACTGCCTCCCCTCGGGAAACTCGTCGAGTAGGCGCGTGCGAACGAGGGATTCGTCCCTTTCTCCGAAAGCATGCGCCGCCGGGATCACGAATTGAAGCTCCATCCCCGCTTCCACTCCCATCAGTCGCTGCTCCAGCGCCGGCAACACCTGGTTGTAGCCCGCGACAAAGTTCATGGAGACGGGTCCCTTTTCGCCTTTGACATAAGTCCCGTCATCGAGCTGCACGACGGACTCGACGACGACAAAGCTATCCTTTTGAATTTTCATCGGACGCGATTCTCTTCCTGAAGCGGCAACGGCCCTACTGGGTCAGCTCGGCTTCCATGGCAGGGTCCATCGGATATCCCAGGGCTTTGGCCTGTTCAAAGTGCTGCTTGGCAAGGTCCAGCTTCCCCTGCATCCGGTAGACCGTGGCGAGATTGCAGTGCGCGGGAGCGAAGTTGGGGTTGAGCTTCACGATGGATTGGCAGGCCTCGATGCTCCCTTCGAGATCGCCGGTCTGAGCGCAGGCAACGGCGATGGTGTTGTAGGCCTGGATGAATTGCGGGACGAGGGCGATAGCGCGTTTGCTGCTCGCAATGGCCTCCTCGGGGCTCCCCGCCTGGAGGTGAGCAAAGGCGAGATTCGCATGGGCTTTAGGTTGATTGGGATCGATTTCAATGGCTTTGCGGTTCATCGCAATGCACTGATCGAGATCCCCCTTCTGGAAATAGATCGCCCCCAGATTGATGTAGGATTCCACGTGATTGGGGTCGCATTCAATGGCCTGCTTGAATTCCGAGAGGGCTTCCTCAACGAAGTCCTTCTGGAAATAGGCCAGGGCGAGATTGTGATGAAGCATCGCGGATCTCGGCTCAAAAAAGACGCGATCCTTGAGATACTTGATGTGCAGGTTCAATTTGGTCAGAGTGTCTTTATCGAGTTGGTGTGCCATAAGATTCTCATTTTCCTTGCTTCATGGGCCACAATGGTCTAACAGGATGTCGCGCAAAAAAGCACTTGGCTCGTTTCTCCCGGTCGGCTTGGTTAGGTCGTGCGCGGGTTCCCGGGGTGAAAGAGCCCCTCCACTGCCCGCCGGGACACGGATGCGCGTGAGTGGCCCGGACCAGCTGTGGAGGAAGGACACGCGTTTCTTAACAACAAGGAGAATGGGTGTCAAGGGAAGCTCCACTTCCTTTGGATTCGGCTCCCGGAGGGCACGTTTTGCTGCTGATTTCTCAGGGAGTTTTCTATTGACAAAGGGTGGCTGGCGCGCTATGCAG
>CALBZH010000264.1 GCA_937889795.1 uncultured Syntrophobacteraceae bacterium
ACGGTGTCTGCATGACCGGCTTCAAGCAGGGATTGTCCATACCCCATGGCGGCTTCCCCGGACAGGTGGTTTTGGCAAAGTGTGCTGTTGGGCCCCTCAAGCCCGTGAAAGATAGCCACATGGCTCGCAAGAGCGTTCGGGACAGTGTCGGGGAACAGGAACGGCTCCGCGCCTTCCGGGCCGTGATCCAGCAAACTCAAGAAGAAGCCATCCGTCTGGTCCGTGCTGCCGAAGGCCGTTCCGAAGACGCACCCCACCCGGTGTCTTTTATCATCATGGATGGCAATCCCACTGTCGCGGACGGCTTCAATGCTGGCCGCAACCGACAGGCGGGAGAGCCGGCTCAGACGACGGTAGAATCGAGGTGGCATCCAGACCTTGGGATCAAAGCCGCGGATCTGCGAGCCCCCATCGCTCCGCCGTTCGCCAGCATCGAGCCCCTCAAGCCGTCCGATCGCAGACGTTCCCGATAAAAGCGATTCCCAATATTGCGCTCGGCTGAGTCCAAGGCCGTTGATCATGCCAAGACCGCTGATGTGCAGCCGGATCTTGCTCATGGAAGCCATCTCCGTTTGCGTTGGAATGAGACGGTCATCTCTCAAGAGAGTGACGCTGCAACGGCTTGCCCGTCCTTACAGCCAGCCGGGGTCAATCGGCCACCGGGCAAGCACGAGGGTCGTATTGTTGCCCCCGAAGGCGAAGGAATTGGACAGCGCTACCCCTGTTTCAAGGCGCCTTGGGCCTTCTGCCACATAGTCCAGGTCGCATGCGGGGTCGGGAACCCGCAAATGGCAGGTGGCCGGGACCATTCCGTGATGCAGCGAAAGGATCGCCGCGGCAGCTTCAATCGCACCCGCGGCCCCCAGGCAGTGGCCGTGCACGGATTTGGTGGAGCTCACCGGAATCCGGAAGGCTCGGCTTCCGAAAACCCGCTTGATCGCCAGGGTTTCGACCCGGTCGTTGACGAGGGTTCCCGTACCGTGGGCGTTGATGGCGTCCACCGCGTCCGTTGTCAGCCGAGCCTGGGCCAGGGCGGCCTCCATGCAGCGAACGGCACCGTCGCCCTCGGGATGCGGCGAGGTCATGTGGTGGGCATCCGCGCTGATGCCGTAACCCAAGACCGCCCCGTAAATCGGACAGCCATCACCCTGAGCCCGTTCGTGGGATTCCATCACCAGGATGCACGCCCCCTCGCCAAGCACAAGTCCCTGGCGGTTGCGGTCAAATGGCCGACAGGTCTCGGGATCCAGGGATCGCAGGGAATTGAACCCCGAAAAGGTGAGCTCGGTCAACGATTCCGAAGCGCCGGCAATGACCGCCTCGGCGCGTCCGGAGCGGATCAGGTCGGCTGCGTAGCCGATGGCCGTCGCACTGGATGAGCAGGCGGTTGCCACGGTGGAGCGAACGCCCCGAAAACCGTAGCGGTTGCCGATCAAGTCCGTGAGGTGGCAGACTGGAAACGGAATCAGCTGAGAAGGCGGCGGTTTCTTTCCCGAGTGAAGCTGACGGCGATATCGCTCGGCTTCCAGAACCCCCCCGGAGCCGCCTCCGAGGATAACCGCGATGCAATGGTGGTGAAGGCCGCGCTCCAGGAGGCGAGCATCGCCAATGGCTTGTTCTGCGGCGATGAGGCCCAAGCGATCGCCACGGCCCAGGCGAGGCCAGTCGGGAAGGGGACTCGGAGCGCCGAGGTCGACACCCCGGACCTGGGCGCCAATCTGACTTCGGTAACCCGACACATCGAAGAGGTCGACGGGTCCGATACCGGACCGACCGGATGCCAGAGCCTCCCAGAAGGCCTCTCGGGTCGCTCCGAGGGAGCAGACGACGCCGATGCCCGTTATGACGGGAACGGGTGTGGCCATGTCAGAGTGGAATCCCCCTTCTCCAGAACAGGCTCTTCAAGAAGACCATGGAAATGTGGAATGTGTCCGTAAAGGGTCTGTAATGGGACGCGTCATCTTCTCCGGTGTGGTAGATGGTTCGAATGGGGACGCAGACGATCTTCATTCCCAGGAGACCCGCCTTGATGATGAGCTCCGTTTCGGTATCGTAGCGGGTCGTGCGAAGAGAAACGGCTTCCAGGACCCTCCGGCTGTAGAGCCGAAAACCGCTCTGGGTGTCCTCGAGCGGCTGTCCCGCCGCCCAGGAGATGCAAAAGACGCCCACGCGATTGGTCCAGTAGCGAACCCGGGGGATCGCCTCCGCCTGGGCCATCCGTGACCCGATGACGATGTCCGCGCCAGTCCTCCGATGGCCTTCAATCAGCTTGGGAATGTCAGCGGGGTCATGCTGCAGATCGCCGTCAAGCGTAATGACGGCGTCATGGCTCCCGGAAGAGAGCACCTGGCTGAATCCGCGCCGCAGCGCCCAGCCCTTGCCGCGATTCACCGGAATCCGCAGGACCGATGCGCCGCAGTCTTCGGCGATTGCACCGGTGCGATCCGTCGACCCGTCGTCGATCACCCACACGTCGGACACATGCGAGCGCGTTCCTCGCACGGCGCCTCCGATCGTGCGGGCCAGGTTGTAGGCAGGAATGAGCGCGCAGAGACGGGAAGGCGGTGCAGTGGCTGTCATGGAAATTCACACTTCAACGTGGAGGGTCAAGGAGCCTGTTGCAAGCGGCTGTTCGCCAAGGTGCGCAACAACGTCAAATTTGTGCAGCGGTCCATATTGGGCGGTCAGCGTGGCTGCAAGGGAGACCTCGTCAGTGGCACGGACGGAGCCAAGAAAGCGCCACTGGTCGGCTCGGACCAGGAAGCCAAGCCGACTTGAGCTCGAAGTCTCAGTCGGCTGAGAGAGCCGGATGCAAAGAGCGGCCGCCTGCCCGAGTGCTTCGACGAGCAGGCTCGACGGGAACACCGCCAAGCCACCCGATCGACGCAGATACGGGTGGTCGGGAGGCACGCGATAGGTGCAGGAAATGCTGCGCCCCGCATCGTGGGAAACGATCCGATCCACCAGGAGGAAGGGATGTCGGTGGGGCAGCAGCAGCTCGATATCTGGCTCGGACACGGAACCTTCCCCACTCTCAGGGCCAAAAATAGGCGACCATGGCCTGGATCCGGTCCTTGAGATCGCCGCTCAGCTTGTAAATCATCACACCGTCCAGCCGCGTGAGCACCTGGGTGGTTTCCCCTTGGGCCAAGAGACGACGGTCTGATTCCCGAACAATCTCAAAGCGAAAGGTGAGGGCGGTCGTCTGGGGTTTGTCCAGGTGGGTGCGGATCACGATGGCGTCATTGGTGAGAGCCGAGCTCTTGTAGTCGCAGCGCGCGTTGACGACGGGGGCGAGGTAGCCGAGCGCCGTGAAATCACCGGGAAGCAGGGAGAACATCTCCAGGACTTTCATCCTCCCGATCTCGAACCATGCAAAGTAATGACCGTACCACGCGATCTGCCACTGGTCGACCTCGTTGAAACGGACGATCGTGGACGTCTCAACCCACCGCATGCTTCTGCTCACCGGCTGCCGTCTTCTCCAGGATGAATTCCGCCAATGC
>CALBZH010000265.1 GCA_937889795.1 uncultured Syntrophobacteraceae bacterium
GCTTGCCGTCCAGCACGGCCTTGAAGGCTGCTCGGATCGCAACTTCCGTCTTCCCATATCCCACGTCGCCACATACGAGGCGATCCATGGGGCGAGACGCCGCCATGTCGGCGAGGACGTCTTCGATGGCCTTGGCCTGGTCGGGCGTTTCCTCGTAGCTGAAGCCCGCCTCAAACTCCAGGAAAAGCTTGTCCGGGGGCGAGAACTGGAACCCCTTGTTCACCTGCCGGGTTGCGTACAGATTCAACAATTCTTCCGCAATGCGCTCGGCGTGCTCCTGGGCTTTCCGCTTGGATGACTCCCAGGATTTCCCCCCCAGCTTTTCGACCCGCGGGCTGCGGCCTTCGATGCCGAGGTACTTCTGCACCTTTTGGAGCTTATCCACCGGCACATAAAGCCGGTCCCCATCCTGGTACTCGAGGAGCAGAAAATCACTTTCGAGACCGCGGACGCTCAGGTGGGCAAGCTCCTTATAAACCCCTATGCCGTGGTCGACGTGAACCACGAAGTCCCCAACATGAAGGTCCTGGAACGAGCTCAGAAAGATGCCCGAGGCCGACTTCCGCGCCCGCCGCCTCGTCCGTCTCCCGAAGATCTCTTCTTCGCAGACGACTGCAAGCCGCTCACTGGGCCAGAGAAAGCCTCGGTCAAGATTCCCGACCAGCACCTTCACCGTAAGGGCTTCGTGCGACTCGAAGCCCAATGGCAGATCCGACGTCGTCACATCGAGGCCGTATCCGCTCATCAATTCGACGAGTCTCCTGGCCTGTTCCTTATGGTGACACAACAGGTGCGACCGGATCCCCTCCTCGCGCCAAGCCTGGAACTGCTCGACCACCGGCTCCAGCAACCGCTCCCGAGTCGGATGCTGTTTCACGCGCTGGGTCAGAGCTTCATTGCCCTCCGCGCCCACTTCGAATGCTCGGCTCGGCACTTCCTCATCCAATAAGCCCTTAACCGTCACGCTTTTGAAGACCTGCATCGCCCCCCAGCACTGCGAGCCATCCTCGAATAGCTCTTCAGGAGGTCTTCTCCACTCGTGCGTGGATTGGGATTCTTCCCAGTCCTTCCGATACTGCCAAAAGGACTGTTCCATCTCTCGCCTGGTCTGTGAGGGGTCATACCAAACAACGACGGTCGTCGGATCCAGGTAGTCTCTGAGCTGCGAGGTTTTCTCATAGAAAACCGGCAGCACGGCCTCATAAGACCCGAATTGGTGACCTTCCTGGAACTTGTCGAGCCAACTGTTGCCGGCAGACGGAGAGAGAATCTCGGCACGCACATCCTCAAGGACCGCTTGCTGCGCTCGATGACGGGCCCCGGCATCGAAGATGACCTCACTGCCGGGCAACAACAGCACTTCCTCAAGGACTCCCATGGATCGCTGACTCCCCGGATGAAAGAGACGGATCGACTCCAGCTCGTCGCCGAAAAACTCCATGCGGACAGGCCACCGGTAAAGCGGCGTATACACATCCAGCACCCCGCCTCTTCGGCTGAAATCACCGTACTCTTCCACCAGCGAGACGTGGTAGTAGCCCCGTTCCGTGAGCAGGACGCAAAGCCGGTCGACATCGACTTCTTCGCCTTTGACCAGGTACTCCGCGCTTTTGACGAGGACATCTGGCGGCATGAGGCATTCGACCAGGCCGAGAGCGGATGCGGCCACGAGCCCTGGTGTGGAGCCCGCTCGAAGCCCGTAAAGGGCCTCGATGCGCCGGGCTGTCGTCTCCATCTTGGCCAGAGACTGAACCTTGTGACCGGTTCGGGAGGGAAAGAGCCACGTCTGACGGTCGAGCGGGGCTTGGCTCTTGGGAGTTGAGGCAAAAAACTCCACCATCTCCAGCATCTTCTCGGTCTCCCGATCAGTCGGCGCAACCAACAGAAACGGTTTGCGCACCTCTCTCAAGGCACGAGCCAGAAGATACGCCAAAGCGGAGGATTCGATCCCGCGCAGGGCAATCGATTCATCCGCCGATTTCAAAAAAGCGAGAATCTCCGCTGCATCGCTCTTGCCTGAGCGAAACCAGCTTGACGACTCGGAACCGGTCACCGGCTGCAAAGGGGAGAGACTTTCGTCCATGGGTCCAGATTGGGAGAACCATCCATGCAGTTGAGCCAATGATAACGCCCCGGATGAGGCATTGTAGCCGCTTAAAGGTGGGAGTATATCGAACATTCACCGGGAAAGAAAGTTCACACCTGCTCTGATTCGTGCTATTGGTGCCTTCATCCGGTTTCCGACACGCGGGAGACGG
>CALBZH010000266.1 GCA_937889795.1 uncultured Syntrophobacteraceae bacterium
GGTGTCGGGTGTCTGGTTTCGGGTGTCAGCGAGAGAGGCAGAAGCCGTTCGACTGAAACCTGAACGCTCAAACCTGAAACTCAATTCGCTTCTGGTGTTTCAGGAGTTGTCAGCACGGCAACCGTTTGTGCGATTTCCTCCGGCGTTACGGTTTGCCGGATCGATTCCATGTGCTGCATCACGTTGCCCCACCGAACGCCCTCCGCGGCGCTGACCCATTCCAGCTGAAGTCGCTCGGTGCGGATGCCGAGCTTTTCCATCTTCTTGTGGACCTTAGCCACGCGCTTTTCGGTCCAGTGATTGGCGTTGATGTAATGGCAGTCGCCGATGTGGCAGCCGCTCACCAGGATCACGGGAGCGCCCTTCTCGAAGCCGTGCCAAATGAAATCCTCGTCCACGCGCCCCGAGCACATGGTACGGATCAACCTTGCATTGGGCGGGTATTGGATCCTGGAAACCCCCGCGTAGTCGGCGCCGGCATACGAGCACCAGTTGCAGGCAAAGGTGAGGATCTTCTCGGCGGGTGCTTCTTCGAGCAGGGTGTCGATCTGTCTTAGAATCTGCCGGTCGGTGTAGTGGTTCATGGTGATGGCGCCAAAGCGACATTCGGCGGCGCAGGTCCCGCACCCGGCACAGGCCGCCGTGTTGACCACGGCCGGCGTCTTTTTCTTCACGTCCACCGTGATGGCGTTGTACGGGCAGACCTCGGCGCATTTCCCGCACGCCTTGCAGTGCTCGGCGATCACTTCCGAGGTGATGGGCTCGGTCCAGATCTCGCCCTGGTGCATGAGGCGAATGGCGCGCGCCGCCGCGGCCGATGCCTGGGTCACGGTTTCCTTGATGTCCTTGGGGCCTTCGGCGCAGCCCGCGTAGTAGACCCCGCGCGTCGCGGCGTCCACGGGCTGGAGCTTCGGGTGGGCCTCCAGGAAGAAGCCGTCCGAGGTCAACTGCAGCCCGAGCATCTCCTGGAGCTTCTGGGTCCTGCTCGACGGCTGGACGCCGATGGCAAGGACCAGCATGTCGAGGTCGTGGAGCTCGATGGCACCCCCGGCCCCGTTTTCCACGGCCACACGGAGACTGCCGCTTTCGGTCTCCTCAACGGTCCCGGGGAGCCCTCGGATGTATTGCACCCCGAGCCTCCGACTGCGTGTGTACAAATCCTCGAAGCCCTTCCCGAACGCCCGGATGTCGATATAAAAGACTTTGAGCTCGATTTCCGGGTAATGCTCCTTGAGCACCAACGTGCTTTTCACCGTGTTCATGCAGCAGACGTTGGAGCAGTAGGGCCTGCCCTTGCGGGCCGACCGGGAGCCGACGCATTGGATGAAGCCGATGGAGCGCGGACGCTTGAGGTCGCCCGGCCGCAGGAGCTCACCCTTGGTGGGGCCTCCCGCGTTGATGAGCCGTTCAAGCTCGAGGCTTGTGAGCACGTTTTCGAAGCGGGTGTAGCCGTATTCGTCGAGCTCGGTCGGATCGTAGGGCTCGACGCCCGTGGCCACGATGATGCTCCCCACCTTCTCGACGATCTCCTCGTCGGACATGTGGAAATTGATGCACCCCTTCTGGCAGGTCTCGACGCACTTGGCACACACGGCTGGATTGTGCCCGAGGCACTCGTTAGGGTTCAAGACATAGGCAGACGGCACCGCCTGGGGGAAGGGAGAGTAGATGGCCTTCCGAGACGAAAGCCCCAGGTTGAATTCATCGGGCCGCACGACCGGACACACCTTGGCGCAGTCGCCGCAGGCCGTGCATTCCTTTTCATCCACGTAGCGGGCCTTCTTCAGAATCTTCGCCACGAAGTTCCCGACGTAGCCCTTGAGGTCCACCACTTCGCTCATGGTGTGGAGCTTGATGCGAGGATGTCGACCGACATCCGTCATTTTCGGACCGAGTATTCAAATGGAGCAGTCCATGGTGGGAAAGGTCTTGTCGAGCTGGGCCATGATGCCGCCGATGGACGGCTTCTTTTCGACCAGCACGACCTCGTAGCCGTTGTCCGCAAGATCGAGGGCCGCCTGGATCCCGGCAACACCGCCGCCGATGACGAGCGTCCGCTTGGTGAGCGGCAGCCGCTCCGGCTCGAGCGGTTTGAGATGCCGCACGCGGGAGACCGCCATCTTCGTGAGATCCACGGCCTTTTGCGTCGCGGCCTCGGGGTCGTTCATGTGGACCCAGCTGCAGTGCTCCCTCAGGTTGGCCATTTCCATGAGGAACGGGTTGATCCCGACATCCTTCACCATCTGGCGGAAGGTGGGCTCATGGAGACGCGGCGAGCACGATGCCACCACGATGCGGTCCAGCTTGTGCTCGAGGATGTCTTCCTTGATGCTGCTCTGCCCGGGCTCGGAGCAGGCGTACGGGACTTCGCGGGCAACGGCAACGCCATCGAGGGAGGCCGCCGTCGAGGCAACCTGCTCGCAGTTCACGGTGCGGGCGATGTTGAGACCACAGTGGCACACATAAACGCCGATGCGTGGTCCGGATGCGGAATTCTGCATTTCTTCCATGCTTTCTACTCTCTTATTCCCAATGGATGGTCTTGGCCATGAGGGTCGTCAGGTCCATCATTTCCATTTCGAGGTCCTTTCCCTGGAAAGGATCCTCCATGGCGCAGCGCAGGTGGATCTGGCACTTGGGACAGGCTGTCACGAGGAGGTCGCTTCCCGTCTCGCGGGCCTGCTTGAGCCGCTTGACCTGGAGTGCCTTGCTGTAGCTGTCGCAGCCCGTCCAGGCGCAGTTGCCGCAGCACAGGGCCGATG
>CALBZH010000267.1 GCA_937889795.1 uncultured Syntrophobacteraceae bacterium
ACCACCGAGATCTACACTCTTTCCCTACACGACGCTCTTCCGATCTACTGGAAAACCGCAATCGCGCGAACCGGCGACCTTCCACCCAAAGGCGCCGACGTTCGTGCTCGCGCCCAAGCGGCCGCCAAGTCGCAGCTCGGACAGGACCTCAACGCTGAGATCAGCGCCGAAGAACGGTTCGTCCCCGCAGCGGACCACCTACGCCAGGCCATGGAGGCGATGGCCGCAAAATAGAGAATCCGAATCCATCCGCTTGTTCTTCTTTCAAACTGAACAGCACAGGCCAGCTCACTCTCTTCTCGTTGCGGAGCAGAACGTCATGGGAGATCGTCTTCGGTACAGGAAAAAGCCCGACCAGACCGTTGTCGCCGTTCAGCTGAACCTTGAAACCGAGGGGTTTCCCTTTCGGAAATGGGGGGCTGAGCAGTGGTGCAAGGGGGGCGATTGGATTGTGGATAATGCGGGGGAGTGCTACACGGTTGATGCCGACGTGTTCGCGAAAACGTATCGCAAGGTGAGCCCCGGAATTTACTACAAGACAACCCCCATCTGGGCGGAGGTCGCCACAAAGGCAGGAAGTGTATGGACCAAGGAAGGGGAGTCCCATTACGTGGCGGGAGACTACATCGTCTCCAACAACGAGGACGGCACGGATGCCTACTGCGTCAGTGCCGCCGAATTCCGTTCCATGTACGAGCGGGATGAGTGAGCGGTCCTCGGGAGGTCTGATTCTGGAGGCAGACATAGCTTGGCACTAACGTTCCGCACCCGCCGCTTTCTTGATGATTTCATAGACATCCACTGGATTCTTGCCGCTCCTGCTGGCCAAGTCCTTGATGCTCATCTCAGGAGTGCAGGGAATACCGTGTGCCTGCAGTGCGTTGATGATTCTCTCGGAATCTAGCTTGTAGTGACTGGCAAATTCGGAAAGCGTGAGCCTGCCAAATCCTGGAGCAGGATGCTCAGGCAACTGCATGGGAGTCCCAGCGGTTACACCCTCTGGCGGCGCACTCATCCTCTCATAGACTTGTTTGGGAGAAATACGGTTCAGTCTGGAAATATCCAGCAGGCTCTGCTCTCCACTCTCGAAACGAATTCCAGCCTTCTTCAGCTGCTCCAGGGCATTGCCCGGATCGAGCCCCATCTTCCGAGAGATTGCCCTCACAGAGGACAGCTCCGCATGACCGTAAGGAGGCTCTCCGTACTCTCTGGAAGCCCAGGTTTTGAAGAGCTCGTTCAAGTCTTGAACATAGACACAAGGCGGAATCTGGAAATACGTCCCCACCGCGAGAGCGGTAATGAGGAGCAGAGCGAAGGTGGACTCTCTCGTAAACACGACCATCTGTCTGGCTTGATTCTTGAGGTACGAGATGAGAGGGGTCCAGTTGTAGTAAATGTGCAGCAGAAGAGCCAAGAGGAAGAGCAATCCAAGGTTGACGTGGATGTTGCCCCAATCGGTTTTAGTGAGCCCCCACAAGTGCCAGTCAGCCCAATAAGCGACCCTTCCCTGGGGGGAGATGTAAAGCACGGTGCTGGTGATCAGAATCAGGATGAATGAGAAGAGGGCGGTCAACGATGTCATCTTGCGCATGTTCATGGTGGAAGCGGTCCTCGCGACAAGAGAGCTATCTCAAATGGCAGTGCCTGCTGTGGCAAGTCTCCGGCCGGCGATTCCCGCGAGCTGGACGATCATCATGGCCAAAGACCGCTGCCGAGAGTCAGGAGTCTGGCAGATCGCAAGCGTTAGGAGGTCCTGCACTGGATTAGTGAGGTTAGAGCCGTATCAGGCGAGCACAATGAAACGGATGTTTGCTACTGACGTGCCGCCATCCGCCACGACTCATGCTGTGAGACGATCTCCACCATGGGCTGCCGCGATGATGAGTCCGGAGAGCTCCAGACGAGTAGAGGGCAGGGTTGACTGTGCTTGCAATGCACATCGAGAGGGGGGACCGAAGTATCATGTCCCCCCAACATCCGAAAGGGCACATTTGAGCTGCCCCCTTGATTTTCCTGGTGCCGGAGGAGAGAATCGAACTCTCACGGGCGCAAGGCCCACTGGATTTTGAGTCCAGCGCGTCTACCTGTTCCACCACTCCGGCGCTCGGGGTTATCGAGGGCGAAATATAGGCAGCTCGCCCAAATCCTGTCAAGGAGAATCCTCGGAGGACTGACGGCGGGGCGATCCGATCGTGAGGAGATGGCACCTTGGAATCCTTGGAAGCAAGCGCGTATCGAATTCAACCGGAGCGCGGTGCACAGGTGGTGATCGAAGACGCGCCGCTCATCGAGTGGGCGAAAACGCGGGGAATCCCGCCCAGTCAGGCCGTGATCACGGCCCTGGAGCGGGGCATACTCCCTGTGCGCTACCTCAAGAACCGCAGCGCTCTCGAGTTGAGCGAGCAGCTTCGGATATGCCGGAGTCGCGTGCTCATCTGCGGCTGCGGCGGGCTGGGGGGCGTCCTGGCGAGTCTCCTGGGCCGAGCAGGCGTGGGCTCCTTACGGCTGGCGGACGGCGATCATTTCGCACCCTCGAACCTGAACCGCCAGTGGTTCTGCGATGCGGAATCCCTTGGCCGTAACAAGGCTGAAATCGCCCGCGATCGCATCTTCAAGATCAACCCCCTCCTGGATGTCGCGGCCGTTCCAAGCCATTTCGGGGATTCAAATGCGCACCAGATCCTCGATTCAGTCGACCTTGTCCTGGACGCGCTCGACAACCTGCCATCGCGCTTTCAGCTCTTTGAAAGCGCGCGAAAGCTCGGCCTTCCTTTCATCCACGGGGCGGTTGCCGGCTGGTGGGGGCAGGTCACCACCTTCATGCCGGGATCGGCAGCCCATCTCGGCCAGGTTTACGGGGAGGACCGCCATCGGAGCGAAGCCGAGGAAGAGCTCGGCGTTCTTGGCCCCGCGGCGGCGCTGATCGGCAGTATCCAAAGCATGGAGGCCCTGCGCCTTCTCGCGGGCCGTTTGCCCGCGTACGCGGGCAGTCTCCTCTACTACGACGGGGAGTCGGGTGAGCAGATCATGGTGCCGCTTTCGTGAGCGAGCGGCCCACCCTTTCGCTGCCCGGCCTATCGTTTCTTTCCAGCACTGTGTGACTGAAGCCAGTCTTCGAGCTCCCGCACGGTCTTCATCATGTGATAGCGGCCTTCGGCAAAGACCCCGTAATCCCCGCCCCCCCCCATGGCAGACGCGAATCGGACGGTGTTCGCGTAAAACAGCCAGAGGTCACTCCACACCTTCTCCACAAACTCATCGAAGGGGCTTCCGCCTTTTTCATGATTCGTAGCCAGGCCGAGCTTCCAGATTTCCATCATGATCTGTGTCGCGGTCCGGGTCGTTGCATTGGTTGCCTGGATGGTGTTGACAAACCGCGACCAGTGGCCGTCCACCCAGGACTGGTCATGGCAGGTCAGACAGCTCGCTTGCATCAGCTTCTGCGCCGCTTGCCGCTCCTGCTCGTCCAGCAGAAACTGGGAAGCCTCGGTGCCGTCGAAATCCGTTGGAAGCTGGAGACCGGCTTTGTTCTTGATGACGGCCGTTCCCGACATCTTGGGATGGGAATGCGCGTAAACGAGCCCGAAAATGCGGTAAGGCATGCGGTCGCGCATTTCGTGGGAGCGCTCGATCACCATCTTCCCTTCCGTGTCCACGAGCAGACTGATGTGGCACGCGGCGCAGGTGGGCGCGGTAAAATCCTTTCCCACCGTCCAGGGGAGGCTGCGGAAGTTCCACTCCTTTCCATGGGTCGAGTAGAGGTTTCCGTGCTTACTGGCCTCATAGACCTTGTATGCGGGAACATCCGGGCCGACGTGGCATTCCTGGCAGGTATACGGTTTGCGGGCCGCTTCCATGGAGAAATTGTGCCGGGGGTGGCACGCCGTGCAGGCCCCCCGGCTCCCGTCCAAATTGATCCGTCCCACACCCTGGTTGGGCCAGCCGGATATCTCGGGAAACTCCATGTCGCCCATATCGGTTGAGCGCGTCTTCTTCCCCTTCACGGCGAGCTTGGTGCCATGGCAGTACAAGCAGGATTCCTCACTGGTCGCCTGACTCGCGGGCGCCAGGCTGACTTTACCCTTGTCGAAGCTGGGCACCCCGTTGATTGACTGAACCAACAACTGGTAGACGCTGTTATCGACCAGGTTGCTGTAAGCATGGGCCATGAGATTTCGGTCGAACTGCTCGCCCTCGATCCGATGACAGGTCGCACAATCCGCCGGACTCACCGCAACGTGAACCGAGTACCCGTTGTGATCGAAGGTATCCTGGTGAGACTTTTGTCGCAGCGTGTGACATTCGGCACAGCCGACGGACACTCCTTTCAATTCGTCCGGCAGATTCTCCGCACTCACCTTTCTGGAAAGATTTGGAGCCTCGGCCGCCTTCGAGGGAACGGTCAGCGCATGTCGGCTTTGTTGCCAACTCTCCACGATCCCCGGGTGCATGGAGCCGTGGCAATTGAGACACTCCTGGGTCGCCGAGCTCATAGGCGGCTCGTCGGATAGGGCTGGTCGGGGACCATGCAACATGACCAGGGCCAGCGCGACCAAAAAGACGGCTTTCATGACTGCTCCTCCAAACTGCGGGTGGACCTTGATGCCAACAAATCTCTCCCGCTCTTCTCCAGGCTCGGCCCGCAGAGGCGGATGCTTCTGAATACCGCGAGGGATCCCCTCTTGTAAAGGTCGTCCTCCGCACGTCAGGAGCACGGGATGCTCGAGCGTGCAATTCGAGACCGTTGGTTTCAGGTTTCAGTGTTCAGGTTTCAGTCAAACGGCTTCTGGCCTCTTTCGCTGACACCCGAAACCAGACACCCGACACCTTGGCCAAGGGGAATGAGCAACGGTCGTGAATTGCACCCGATGCTCGAAAATCGGCCGCACCGTTTTGGAAGTCGAAGAAATGGTTGTTCGATGAAGGATTCTCCGTCTATATTGCCGACTGGGATCGCCGCTCGGTCTCAAGACCCCAACCGTCATTGTCCCCAGGAGAAGGAATCCGCATGAAAGTCGCCTATTTCAGCATGGAAATCGGTCTGAACGAGCACATACCCATCTACAGCGGAGGTCTCGGAATCCTGGCGGGGGACCATATCAAGTCCGCGGCGGACCTCAACGTCCCGCTGGTCGCCGTCACGCTGCTGTACAAACGGGGCTACTTCATCCAGAACATCAACCCCATGGGATACCAGGAAGAGATGTACCCCTATTTCGATCCTCGCGCTTTCATGGAGCCCCTGCCCCTGAAGGTGACGATCAAGATCGAGGGGCGCAATGTGGACATCGGGGTCTGGAAATACAACCAAATTGGCATGCAGGGACGGGTCTCCATTTATCTGCTCGACACGGATCTGCCGTCCAACACACCCGACGATCGCATGATCACGCAGTTCCTTTACGGGGGCGACAGCCACACCCGCATCTGCCAGGAAGCGGTTCTGGGCATCGGCGGCTATCTCGCGCTGAAGCGTCTCGAGCGCAACATCACCACCTATCACATGAACGAAGGCCACGCCGTCTTCCTGACCCTGGCCCTGCTCAAGGACCTTGACGGAAACGAAGAAAAGGTCCGCGAAAGATGCGTCTTCACGACCCACACCCCTGTTCCCGCGGGCCACGACAAGTTCACCTATGAGATGGCAGCCGACGTTCTTGGCGCCTACGTTCCATCCAATATCAGAAGCCTGGCCGGCGAAGAGCTTCTCAACACGACGATTCTGGCGCTCAATCTTTCCCGGGCCAGCAACGGCGTGAGCGAGCTTCATGGGGAAGTGTCCAGGGAAATGTTTCCCGGCTACAACATCGGCCACATCACAAACGGCGTGCATCATCTCACCTGGACCGGACCCGAGTTCCAAGCGCTTTTCGACGCCCATATCCCCAACTGGCGCGCCCAGCCCCAGGCGCTCAGCAAAGCGGTCGACCTACCCAACGACGCCGTCAAGGAAGCGAAGCTCAAGGCTAAGAAACGGCTCATCAGCTATGTGAATTCCGTGACCGGTGTCGGCTTCACGGATGAGCTTCTGACCATCTGCTTCGCCAGGAGGGCAGCCGCCTACAAACGGGCGACGCTCCTGTTCGCCGACATCGAATACTTGATGAACCTGAGCTTCGACCGCGTTCAGCTGATCTTCGCCGGCAAGGCGCATCCCCGGGACGAGCCCGGAAAGCAGCTGATCAAGGAAGTGGTGAACATCGGTCGCCAGTATGAG
Source organism: uncultured Syntrophobacteraceae bacterium (assembly GCA_937889795.1). Lineage (GTDB taxonomy): Bacteria > Desulfobacterota > Syntrophobacteria > Syntrophobacterales > Syntrophobacteraceae > CALBZH01. The sequence continues at coordinate 6,218 of CALBZH010000267.1, forward strand.
AACAAGCTGAGACTCGTGTTTCTCCCCAACTACAACATCTGGCTCGCATCCCTGATGGTGCAGGGAACGGATGTTTGGCTGAACACCCCGAGGCGCCCCCGTGAAGCCAGCGGCACGAGCGGCATGAAGGTTTGCTACAACGGCGGCGTGAACATGAGCGTTCTGGACGGATGGTGGCGGGAGGTGTGCAAGAGCCGGGTGAACGGGTGGGCGATCGGCGACGACGAAGACCAGTCCGACGATGCGGCGGCAAGCGACCTCTACATCGACCTGGACGACATGGTGACCACCTACTACGCCAACCCCAAGCAGTGGATGTCCATCATGAAGGGCTCCATCGCCGACGTGTGCTCGTATTTCAACACGCACCGGATGGTGATGGAATATTTCCACAAATACTATCAGTAGGGCACGAGGGGGCCTTAGGTGTCGATACCCACGGCCGGGAAGCGGAGATCCCTGTATTGGTCGGCATCGATGCCGTGCTTTCGGATGAGCTCCCAGAAGGCGCGGCGATCCTTTTGGGCCGACCGTGCCGCCCGGGAGATGTTGCCCCGGTGGAGCAGCAATAGTTTTTCGATGTACCCTTTTTCGAACCCTTCAACGAAGCGTGCCTTGGCTTCCCGAAAGGGCTCCATTCCTCCGAGGGGGCTCTCGCAATCGAGGGCGATAGATCGGAAGAGCACACGTCTGAACTCCAGTCACGAGTGGATA
>CALBZH010000268.1 GCA_937889795.1 uncultured Syntrophobacteraceae bacterium
CTGCAGCGAGAGGCGGTGCTCGGTGTCCTCTTTGCCGGAGCTCTCTACTACGGCGCGCAGCAATTTCTCGTGCCCGAATCCAGTGGTGTGAAGGAGCTTTCCCAGCTCAACGGAGCCCCCATTTGCGTGGTGAAAGGAACAACTCACGAAGAATACCTCGCTACGTTTTTCAGGGAGCGGAACTGGAAGTATGTGCCCGTGGTCGCGGAGAGTCAGACTAAGGCTGCGGAGGCGCTGTTTGCCGGGAACTGTAAGGCCTTCACCTCCGAAAGACCGCAACTGAGCGCTGTGCGAATGCAGGCTCCCGAAGGACCCGAAGAGTACAAGCTTCTTGACGAGGAAATATCCAGCGAGCCCCTAGGTCCGGTCGTGCGGCGAGGGGACGATGAGTGGTACACCATCGTGCGCTGGGTGCTCTTCGCACTCATCAAGGCCGAAGAGATGGGCCTGACTCAGTCCAATGTCCGAACGCAGCTTGAGGATGCTAATCGTCCGACGTCTCTGGGGTGGAAGGAGCTTGAAGGTCTTGTGGCCAAGTCGCTTGAAATCCCGCCGGGCTGGGGAATCCGCGCCGTGGAGAGTGTCGGGAATTATGCCCAGGTGTTTGAGCGCAATCTGGGGGAAGCGAGCTCTCTGAAAGAGGATCGGGGACTCAACAGGCTCTGGAAAGACGGCGGTCTTCTGTATTCTCCACCTTTTCGATAAGTCACCCCCTCGAGCGAAGTTCCCTTCAGCAGCTCTCGAGGCATATGCTCCCATCCGGCTGATTGGGTTTGATTGAGTCCCATCGACCAATAAGGATCGTTATGAGTGAATGGCAGGTCGTCCTCACCCTTGCTGTCTTCGCCTCTGTCATCTTGTCCATTGCCTTCAATCTGCTCGACATGGCTCTGGCGGCCTTGCTGGGCGTCAGTGTCCTGCTGTTTGCCGGGGCTTTTACCCGTAACGAGTTTCTGCAGGCGGCCCAGGACGCCGGAGGCTCCATCGCGCTCTTGTTAGGCGGCATGGTGGTCGCGCGAACCCTCGTGCCGACGGGAATCTTCGACCAGCTGGGAGCACGCTACCTTCGTGCGACGCGGGGAAGCGGGAAACGGTTCCTGCTCGGATTGATCCTTATGACGGCCCCTCTGTGCGCCGTCTTGCCCAACGCCACCACCGTGATCCTGCTGGCTCCCATCGTCATTCGCGTTGCCAACGCTCTCGAAGTCGATTTCGTTGCGCCTGTTGTCCTCACGGCCATCATCAGCAACTCGGCTGGGCTTCTGACGCTGGTGGGCGACCCGGCAACGTTTCTGGTGGGAAGCTCGATCGGCATGTCTTTCGGTGAGTATTTGCAGAGAGTGAGCCTCGGTGGTCTGCTCGCGGTTCTCGTGCCCATCCCGATCCTTCCGTGGATGCTGAAAGACATCTGGAACGTCCAGCGGTCCCTCCCGCCGGACGAACCCCTGCCACCTCTGCAACGCCCTGCTTACTGTGTGCTTGCACTCACGGTTCTGGCCATGATGATCCTGCTCTTTCTTCTGGGGGAAAACCTGCCGATTCCCGTGGTTCCTCCTTCGGTGGCCATTATCGGAGCCTCTCTCGCGCTCCTCGTCGTCTATGGCTTGAAGGTGGAGTCGGTGGACCGTGTCTTGAACGACGTGGACTGGAAGACGCTCCTCTTCCTCACCTGCATGTTCCTCATGGTGGAGGCGTTCACGCGAACCGGCATCCTGCACGGGCTGTCCAGGAACATGAAGGACTGGTTCGGCACGGATCTGCTGGCCGTTGCAGGGGTGATGCTCCTGGGAGTGAGCATGACATCAAGCGTGCTGGCCAATATCCCCGTGGTGGCCGCCATGCTTCTCCTGGCCAAAGGATATCTGGTGGCCGCCGAGATGGTGCCGGAGTTGGCCCTTGGGGCAGCCTTCACGGACTGGCCGGCGCCCACTCTAACCATTTTCATCGCCATGATGTTCGCTGGGACCCTCGGGGGCAACGCGACCCTCATCGGCGCTTCCGCCAATGTGGTGGGGGCCGGAATCTGCGCCGCCCACGGCAGGCCCCTATCGTTCGCCACGTTTGCCCGGTACGGGGTTCCCCTGACCGTCTGCCAGTTGATTGCGTCGGGTCTCTACGTGCTGTTGCTCTCGCGCGTTCTGGCTCCTTAGGAACGCATCGGGGGGGCGTCCATCCTTCGCTTTGAATTGTTATTTAAAATTTCAATACCATAGATTCTCCTCTTATAAGGCACTATTGAGAAGCATATTTGGATTGATTCCACAGACTACGATCGGTCGACGCGCTCTCCGGAGCAGGGGCCTAGGAGTCTGCGCCGGGTTTCTCGCTCAGATTGCTCTTCGGCCCCGGAGGTCCTGTTCCCATTCAAGGGGGGTGCGCGGTGCGAGCGAGATCAGGCACAGAGCAGTGAACGGTTTGGAAAGGGAGAGGTGCTTTGAAGTCCAAACGATGGCCTCCCTGCTGCAGACTGAGTGAGGATGGGGTTGGCGCCCTTGGACGGAGATCGAGGTCGCATGTTCAATTGCTGATGAAACAACCTGAGACGGAGAAGCTGTGGATTGGACGATTGCTCTTTCCTTGGTAGACGCCGGTTGGCTTGCACTGGCCCTTGCGGGGGTGATGCTGATCGGGTGGGGCGTGGGGTGGCTGATTGGCCTCGGGCACAGGAAGGCGGGCAAGGAGAAGACCGATTTCAAGTTCGACGACGTGAGCATTGCACTGCTGGGGCTACTCCTCGCCTTTGCTTTTGCCATGTCGCTGAGCAAACACGATCAGCGCCGCGCCATGGGCGTTTCCGACTCCAACGCCATCGGCGACTTTTACACTTGTGCGACCCTCATCAAGGAACCCGTTCGCACGGAGCTCCGCACGGTCATTCGCGAGTACGCCGTGTTTCGTTACGAGCTGCCCAAGAAGAGATTGGGCATGGCGGAGTCTCAGGAGGCGCTCAAGGAGCTCGAAGCCATGCAGGGACGAATGACCCAGCTTGTATCGAAAGCGCTGGATGCAGGGACTCCGATCGCGGTGCCCCTCACCAACACCCTCAACGACGTGACCAGCATGCACGCCGCGCGGCTGGCTGCCATTGCTGACCGCCTTCCGATCACGATCATTCTGCTGCTCGGTGTAGCTGCCGTGACGTGCATGATCCTCATCGGACGTCAAGAAGGGGCACTGGGGAAACCTCAGGTGGCCGCCACCTTGACCTTCATCCTGCTGGTGTCCCTGGTCTTTTTCGTCACCTTGGATCTGAACCAGCCCTACCGGGGACTCATCAATGTCAGCCAGATAACGCTCGAGCGGCTCATCGGCACCATGGGGCCGTGAGGGCGATTCGCTATGTTCATCTCGTGTTGGTCTACGAGTCGGCCTATTGTTATCCTAAAGCAGGTTAACGTGGAGAGGGAAGGCGCTTAGAAAATCTGTGTCTTCATGAGATGAAGGGTGCGGTTGTTTCATGATTGGCAGCATGGGGCTGCAAGAACGGAACAGAGCCATTATTTGGAAGGAGGATGGATGACATGAGCCGGACATTCATTTGTTTGATGTTTGCTGGTCTTTTGTTGCTGCCTGGCTTGTCCCTGGCAACGGATGCAGAAAATTTTAAGGTCGCCAAGACCCAGGATCTCCTCGCACTGTGCTCGGCTGGTCCAGACGATCCGCTGTACGCACAGGCCATCCATTTTTGCCACGGGTATCTGGTGGGTGCCGTTCACTATTATATGGCGACCACAGGGCCTGGGACCAAGAACCTGGTCTGTTTTCCGCAGCCCATGATCCCAAGAAACGACGCCGTTAAAATGTTTGTGGACTGGGCCAAGGCGCGCCCTCAATACATGGATGAGCTGCCGGTTG
>CALBZH010000269.1 GCA_937889795.1 uncultured Syntrophobacteraceae bacterium
TCCACTCGTGACTGGAGTTCAGACGTGTGCTCTTCCGATCTATCAGCCCGATCGTGCCGTCTGCCCACGGTTGTTCGAGCACAAAATCCAGGACTCCACGGAGATCTGTCAGGCGGGCGTCCAAGAGGGGTCCGGGACGATGACCGCTCTCCCCGCAGCCCGAGAAGTCAAACCGCACCACCGCGAATCCTTCATCGCGCAGACATTCCCCGATTGCAGCAAACTTCGCACTGTTCTTGTGACTCAAGAGCCCATGGCAGCAGACGACGACCGGAGCCGGCACTCGACCCGGGAGATGCATGAGGCAGCTGATCGTGGCCGCCCCAACAGGAAGATCAATACGAAAAACATCGGTCATGAAGGGAGCACCCCAATTCTCAGGAAGACCCGATGCTGGACTCAGCAGCTAAGAGGTTGACGTCGGAGCTAGAGTTGAATCGTTTGCCTCCCGCTTCCCAAACAGCCGTCGAATCAAGCTCTGCAGACTGTCCATATAAACGTACACGACAGGAGTGATGTAAAGCGTCAGCACTTGGGACAGAAGCAACCCTCCGACCACGGCCAGCCCCAAGGGGCGTCGGGCTTCGGCTCCCGCCCCGATCCCGAGGGCAATCGGCAGCGTTCCCATGAGGGCCGCCATGGTCGTCATCATGATCGGTCGAAACCGCAGGATGCAGCCTTCGTAGATGGCTTCCAAGGGCCGCTTCCCCTGCTCGCGCTGGGCCTGCAAGGCGAAGTCGATCATCATGATGGCGTTCTTCTTCACGATTCCAATGAGCATGATGATGCCCACGAACGCATAGACGCTCAGGTCGACACCGAACAGCTTGAGCGTGAGGAGCGCGCCCACGCCGGCGGACGGCAGCCCGGAGAGGATCGTCAAGGGATGAATGAAGCTCTCATAGAGAATTCCGAGAACAAGGTAAATGACCAGGATGGCCATGATCAGCAAGAGCCACAAGCCTTTCAGCGAAGCCTGAAACTGCTGGGCGGTTCCTTGAAATCCAGCCGTGATGGTGCCTGGCAGGCGAAGCTCCCTCACCGACTTTTCGATCGCGCTCACCGCCTGACCGAGCGCCAGTCCGGGCGTCAAGTTGAAAGAGAGGGTCACCGAGGGAAACTGACCGCTGTGGTTCACCGTCAGAGGTCCAACGCGCGGGGTGATCTTCGCGATGGTCTCCAGCGGGACCAAGTGATCGTTCCCCGACCGAACATAGAGCATCGAAAGGGATTCTGGCGATTTTTGGTATTCCGGCAGCAGCTCCAGGATGACCTTGAACTGGTTGGTGGGAGTGTAAATCGTCGAAATCTGCCGGGTCCCATAGGCGTTGTACAGGGTATTCTCGATCTGCTCGGCCGTGACTCCCACCGCCAACGCCTTGTCCCGGTCGATATTCACAAGGATCTCCGGGTTCGTGATCTGCAGGTCGCTGGTCACATCCTGCAGCCCTTCAATTTCCCGCAAGCGCGCCTCGATGACGGGCGCCCAATAGTAGAGCTCCGTCGTATCGGGGCCTTGGAGTGTGTATTGATAAAGGCCTTTGGCCATACGCGCGCCAAGCTGAATGGCGGGCGGATTCTGAAAATTCACCTTGATTCCCGGAACCGTGGAAACCTTGCCTCGAAGTCGTTGAATCACCTGGTCCGCATTGTCCGAGCGCTCCTCCCGGGGCTTCAGATGAACGACCAAACGCCCCGAGTTGCTGGTGATGGACGGCCCTCCCGCGCCCACCACGGACATGAATCCCTCGACGGCTGGATCTTCCTGGATGATCGCCGCGACGGCTTTCTGGTATTCCACCATGGCTCCAAACGATGTTCCTTGGGCGGTCTCGGTGCTCCCCGTGATGAGGCCCGAATCCTGACTCGGAATGAAGTCCTTGGGAACGATAATAAAGAAGTAGACGGTCAGAATGATGAGTCCAAACGAGACCAGCAGCGTGACGATCCTTGCCTTCAGCACCCAACGTAGGCTCGCGTCATAAGCCTGTAACATCCCGTCGAAGAATCGCTCGGAAAGCTGGTAGAAACGTCCACCCTGCTCGCTGGAGTGAGGCTTCAGAATCCTGCTGCACATCATCGGCGACAGCGTCAGAGACACGAATCCCGACACCAGGATGGCCGCCCCGATGGTCACCGCAAACTCGTGGAAGAGCCGCCCCAGAACTCCCCCCATGAACAGCAGAGGAATGAACACAGCCGCCAGGGACAGCGTCATGGAGATGATGGTGAACCCGATCTCCCGAGCCCCGTCGAGCGCCGCCTCCAGGCGTCCTTTCCCCATTTCCATGTGCCGGACAATGTTTTCAAGCATCACGATGGCGTCGTCCACGACGAAGCCAACGCACAGGGTCAGGGCCATCATGGAAAGGTTGTCCAGACTGTACCCGCACACGTACATCACAGCGAACGTTCCAATGATGGACATGGGCAGCGCGAGCGTCGGAATCAGCGTCGCCGAAAGATTCCGCAGAAACAGAAAGATGACCAGGATGACCAGCGCGACGCTCAAGTACAGGGTGAGCTCGACATCTTCTATGGAGGCGCGGATCGACTGGGACCGGTCGTAATGGATGTTCAGATCGATGGAAGCAGGCAGTTGAGCCAAAAACGTCGGCATGAGCCGTTTGATGGCATCCACGACCTCGACGGTATTTGTCCCCGGCTGGCGTTGAATCGCCAGCATGATCGCCCTTGAGCCATTATACCAGTTGGCCACCTTGTCATTTTCCACGCTGTCGATCACGCGGCCGAGATCCTGCAATCGGACGGGTGACCCGTTGCGGTAGGCCACGATGAGAGGGCGGTAAGAAGCCGCTTCGGTGAGCTGACCGGTTGCCTGAACCGTAAAAGCCTGGCGTTGTCCGTAGAGCGTCCCGGTCGGGATATTGACATTGCTCTTGGAGATGGCCTTTTCGACATCCTCCAGGCCGATCCCCAAGGTCGAAAGCGACTGGGGGTTCAGCTGGACCCGGACAGCGTACTTCTGGGCGCCGTAAATAAGCACCTGCGCCACCCCGTTGATCATGGAGATGCGCTGCGCCATGAGCGTGTCGGCATATTCGTGGACGGTCGACAAAGGGAGGATCTTGGAGCTGACCGCAATGTAAAAGACAGGCTGGTCCGCGGGATTGACCTTCCTGAAGCTCGGCGGGGTCGGCATGTCGGCCGGCAGCAGCCGTTGCGCCTTGGCAATGGCGGTCTGCACGTCCTGCGCAGCGGCGTCGAGGTCCCGGCTCATGGAAAACTGGAGCGTGATTCGCGACAGGCCGAGGGCATTTGTGGACGACATGGAATCGAGACCGGCGATCGTCGAAAACTCGCGCTCCAAAGGGGTCGCGACGGACGAAGCCATGGTCTCCGGGCTGGACCCCGGTAGTGTCGCGGAAACCTCGATCGTTGGGAAGTCCACGTTCGGAAGCTCGCTCACGGGCAACATGCGGTAGGCCATGATCCCGAACAGCAGGATTCCCAGCATGATCAGCGTGGTGGTCACAGGGCGACGGATGAAGAGGGCGGAAATGCTCACGGTCGGCCGCTCTCCCCGCTTGGCTCACTCCCTTCCACAATCTTGACACGGCTTCCCGGAGCGAGACGGAGCTGGCCTTCTGTGACGACCTTCTCGCCTGGTTGAGCACCCGTTACGATGATCACCTCCCCGTCCACCTGCCTCCCCACCTTGACGAGTCGATACTCCACAGTCGAGTCCGCCTTGACCACGTACACGTACTGCCCCTCCTGCCCCGTCTGGACGGAATGGGCGGGGAGCACCACGGCACCTGACTCGCTCCCGAGAGTCAGACTCACGCTCACGAACTGCCCGGGCCAGAGGGCTTTGGTCTCATTGGGAAACGTGGCTTTGAGCTGAATCGTCCCGGTCGTGGCATTGACGGTATTGTCGATGAAGGTGAGCTCCCCTTTGGTCGGAAGACACTGCTCTCCAGATGGCGTCACGCAAACATCGAGCACCCTTTCGGCCATGCTCCGCTTCACATCCGCCAGGTTCTGCTCCGGCACGGAGAACGAGACATTGATGGGATTCACCTGGTTGATGGTCACGATGGGCTTTTCCGTATCAACCGCTTTGATGATGTTACCCGCATGAACCATCAGGCTCCCGGTGTACCCAGTAATGGGGGATCGGATGCTGGTGTAGCGCAGTTCAAGACGAGCGTTCTCCACGGCGGCCTCGTCGGCCTTGACCGTGGCCTCCAGAGCCGCAGCATTCGCCACCACCTGGTCGTACTGCTCCTCGGCGACATACCCTTTCTTGACGACGGCCGCATAGCGCTCGGCCTGCTTGCGGGCATTCGTGAGCTGCGCCCTGCTCTTGGCAAGGTTCGCTTCCATCTGCTTCAAGCGCGCCTCAAACGGACGGGGGTCGATTGTGAAGAGCATATCCCCCTTCTTCACTTCCTGCCCTTCCTTGAAATGAACGGCTGTCAGCTCCCCGGATACCTGGGCTTTGATGGAGACCGTCGCGTACGCTTCGACGTTCCCCACCGCACGCAGTTGGACGGGCACCGTGCGCTCGACGGCCGTGCTCACCGTAACCGGTATCGCAATGGTTCGACGGACGTCTTCTATCCTGGACTTGGCCGACTCCTCCTTGGAGCATCCCGCCATCAGTCCCAGCAGGATAACGAAGACCGCAAGCCAGCCAGCCACGCGGATCGACCCAGCTGCCACCCAACGGCGTGAGGACCGACAGACCGCCAACCCCGTGCAACCGGTCAAAGGTACAAATCCTTGTCGTATCTTGGCAAATCGAGGATTCATCGTGCGGAGCGAGATCTCGTGAGGCCCCGGGATTCCATGCATGGTGTTAAACCCTTCGTGCTCTGGGCCTGCGCAGCAACTGAGGAGCTTCGTAAAGGAGCGATGATTTCGTCATCCCGAAAGCTAAGTCGACACAGGATACATGGAGGCGATCGCTTTGACGAGGCCAAAATGTAACCAAAAACAACCCGGGATATCAAGGAGGGCAAACCGGCGGGGCCGGCTTCGAGCGACGGGATGAGTACGTGGGGGTCAGCGAAGGCATCTCGACTCAAAGCCGCCTGCCCCCCCGCTCCAATCGTCCCGCAACCGGGCGTTCGCAATCACGAGGCGGCCGGAGATTTCCAAACCCAGTCATAGGGGTCGGATGGCTTCTGCTTCTTCTTGTTGTAAAGAAAGATGATGCTGACACGGCGGTTTCTGGGATCTTCCGGACTCTCGCGGAAAAGAGGCTCCCGATTCGCAAAACCCACCACGCGTGCGATCCGGGTTGGATCGAAGCCATCCAGCTCAAGCTCCTTGCGCGCCGCGCACGCCCTCATCGACGACAGCTCCCAATTGCCCATCTGCTCGTTCTTTGAAGGCGACGCGTCCGTGTGCCCCTCGAGAACGATCCTGTTGGGAAGTCGCTTCATCGTTGCTGCGATGGTCCGCAGAATCCTCTTTCCGGTTTCGGTCATCTGGTAGCTTCCGGGAGGAAAGACGACATTCTCGGGAGTGTCAAAAATCTGGATCCTGACTCCCGTATCGGAGAGATCGACCATGACGTTGGACGTCGCGCTGCCGGAGCCCTTCAGCGCCTGCTGAAGGTCGGTCACGATCTGCCCTTTAAGCTCCTCGTCGGTGACCCCGGTTTGAGATGCCTGCCCGGTCTCGTAATACTCTTCCCCTCCGGTCTGGGACATGGCGTTGAAGCCACCGTTCTGCATGAACGATTGACCACCCTGTTCGAACAAGCTGAAGTTCTTGAAATAGAGCGCCATCACGGCCCGCTTTTCCGGCGAGACCATGGAGAGTAGCCACATCACCAGGAAAAAGGCCATCATGGCGGTCATGAAGTCCGCGAAAGCCACCTTCCAGCTGCCGCCGTGATGACCGCCGCCCTTGTTGATGCGCTTGATGACGATGACTTTCTTCTTCTCGTCCATTATCCCTTGGATTTCTTAATGAGCTGCTCGAGCTCGACGAAAGAGGGACGCAGCTCGGCTGGGACCACCCGCCTGCCGAATTCCACAGCCATTTGGGGCGAGGGGCTGTTGACGAAAGCCAGTAATGCCACTTTCACCACATTGAGATATTCTTTGTCCTCACTGGCGAGGTTCTCCAGGTTCTTTGACATCGGACCGACAAACCCGTAGCACACCAGCACGCCCAGAAAGGTCCCCACCAGCGCGGCGCCGATGTGATGCCCGAGGACTTCAGGGGGCTGATCCAACTGGCCCATGGTGATAACGATCCCGAGCACGGCGGCAACAATGCCGAGGCCAGGCAGCGCATCGGCCGTGTTGGAAATCGCATGCGCGGGAATGAGAGCTTCCTCGTGATGGGCTTCGATTTCATAATCCAGTAGGTTCGCAAGCTCATGGGCATCGATGTCCATGATGGTCAAGGTCCGAAGCGTGTCCGCCAGGAAGTCCAGGGCATGGTGGTTGTGCAGGAACTTCGGATATTTCTTGAAGATCTCGCTGCTCTCCGGGGCGTCAATGTCGCTTTCTATCGACACGAGGCCCTCTTTGCGAATCTTGAAGAAGATCTCATTCAGCAGCAGAAGGACTTCCTCATAATCCGGTCGTCCGTAGGCCTTGCCGGCAAAAAGCCTGCCGATGCTGCCGACCGTGGCCTTGATGATCTTCAGGGGCGAGGCAATCACGAAGCTCCCGAGGGCAGCCCCGAAGATGATGACCAGCTCCGCCGGCTGCCAAAGCACCGAGAGATTCCCGTGCCCCATGAGGTAGCCGCCAATCACGCAGCCCAATACGATGCAGATCCCAATCGCCGCAAACATTGAAGACGGCTACAGCCTCCGTTGTTTTCTGATACACTCACGTTGTTTTTCAAAGACAAACTTGACAATCTTCTCTCTGATATCTTCGTCTATAATTGTATATCTCACCGAGATGTTAAATCTGTCATCGGGAAGCTTTTGAACACGAACAATGTCTCCATAAACATAAAGGATACAATCGCTCAGATAGGGAAGTATCAGCCTTAGCTCCATTGTTTCATTAATCTCGTACTGCTCATCAGATTCGAAGCTCAGCCCATTCCCACTAATGTTCACTCTTGTTGTCTGCAAGGCCGGGCCATCAGGTCCTTGCATGTTCAAGATGTTGAGAATCGTATCCAGCTTACTGTTGATGATACGCATACATTCGGCTAAAACGCGGTCTTCTAAGTCAGGGATTGGTTGCGATAGATTGCCCATGCATTCATTGGAAGTCCTGGATCTGAGCTCCTTCTTTTCTTCGGCAGGCACTACCCGAACCTGAAGCGGCAAATAGGCATCGACTCTGGAATACTCCCTGGCCTTCCGATACTTTTCGTCTTCCATAAACAGGATCCCTGCTTTGCGCACCCGTCAAGAGGGGTCGCTTTTCGTCTGCGGCGCCGCTTCATCAGGGGAGCCTTCGGCCTGCGGCTCGAAAAAGGTCCCGTCCGGGTCCCAGCCGCCACCGAGCGCCTTGAAAAGCGACACCATGAAGGTCGCAACGGCCTGATCGCTCTGTGCAAGTGCATCTTGGGCCGAATACAACGCCAGCTGGGTGATCAGAACATTGAGAAAATCCTTGAGCCCTTGGGCGTACAGCTCGCTCGCGATCTGGTAAGCCTTCTCATTAGCCTGCTCCGCCACGATACGGGATTCCCGGCTTGAGCGCTCCTTCGCGTGGGCCACCAAAGCGTCCTCTACATCTTTCAAAGCGGTCAGGATGGCTTGCTCGTATCGAATCCGTGCCTGCTGCTGCCTGGCATCCTGCACGGCGACCCTGGCACGGATCCGCCCCGCATCGAAGACCGGCCATTTGACGGATGGGCCATAGCTCCAAAACCGGCTGGTCGGGTGCGCCAGGTCCCGGAAGTCCATGCTCTGGTAGCCCAAGGCCCCAACCAGAGCGAATTTGGGGAACAGGTCCGCCGTCGCTTCACCGATGCGCGCCGTTGCGGCTGCCAGCTCCCGCTCCGCTCTCCGAATATCCGGGCGACGCTTCAGGAGGTCCGAAGGCAGCCCGACCGGAGCGCTGTCCGGCCCCACGGGAATCGGGGCGGGCTCGGAAAGGGTCGCAAGGAGTGCTCCGGGCTCCTCGCCGAGCAGGATCGCCAGCTGATGCATCGCCTGTCTTGACGAGCTCTCCAAGAGTGGGACCCCGGCTTCGGTCGTGGCCAGCTGGGCTTTCGCCTGAGCGACGTCGAGCTCGGTGCTGAGCCCGGCTTCAAACCGTGCTTCCGTCAATTCCACCGTCTTACGCTGTGCCGCGATGTTCTCCTTCGCGATAGCGATTCGGCGTTGATCCGATCGCACCTGGATGTAGTTGCGCGCCACCTCCGCAAGCAGTGACACGAGCACGTCCCGTTTATTCTCCTGAGCCGCCGAGATGTCCGCTTCCGCGGCTTCAACGCCACGCCTCACCCCGCCAAAGATGTCAATTTCCCAGCTGGCGTCGAAACCGACCGTGAACAAGTCACGGGGAGGTGTCTTAGAAGTTGAAAAATTGGCATCCTGGCTGGCATGCCTGCTCGTCGTCTGATTGCTGCTGGGCTGCGAGCGAAGATAGGAAGCACCGGCATTGACATTGGGATACCCGTCCGCCGCGACAACTCCCCGCTGCGCCCTTGCTTCGAGAATCCGCGACTCCGCAATCCGAAGCTCCTTATTGGACTCTATCGCCTGCCCGATCAACCGGTCGAGAACGGGATCGTGAAACAACGTCCACCATCGTCCAAGATCAGCAGCAGTCGCTGCCGCCTGAGCCTCTTCCAGCTCAGACCATTGCGGAGGCAGAACGGATTTGGGCTTCACGTAATCCGGACCAACCGTGCACGCCGACAGCAGACAGCAGAGGATTCCGATAGCGGCCGGTCCTTTCACACACCACGTACAGCGACCTCTCACCATGCTCCAATCTCACACCGCGGTTGCCAGTTAAAAAGCACGATTCATGCCACGAAAAGGCTCAAACTTGAGACAATGCGCTTTCAGGACATGAAACAGAAGAAGCGAGAAACCCGTCTCGCTCAAACCCTCAACCATCAGGGAACAGCTCTTTCAGGGCGCTCTTGAAAACTTCAAGGTCCTCTCGGGACCAGAGACAGAAGATGACTTCCTCCAGGCTGGTTGTTTCCCGGCCGAGGAATTCCTCAACGGTCTTCAGCATGATCGCCGCACAACGATCCTTGGGAAACCCGAAAATGCCGGTACTGATTGCTGGAAAAGCAATGGATTTCAAATGGTTTTCCGAGGCATGAAGCAGACTGCCCCAAGTTGCATTCCGCAGCTTTGCGTCCTCGTCCCCCTCCCCCTGCCTCGGGCCGACCGCATGGATGACATGGCGCGCCTTCAGGCTCCCACCACCCGTAATAACCGCTCCCCCGACCACGGTACCGCCGATTTGATTGCACTCCTCCTGAATCGTTGGCCCGCCCTTCGTGCGGATGGCTCCCGCCACCCCACCCCCGAGGATGAGCTGCGCGTTGGCGGCATTCACAATCGCGTCCACAGCAAGCTCTGTCAGATCTCCCTGAAGAAGGCGAACGGTCTTCCCTTTGATCATCCTTTCCATGATGTGCTCCTTTATTTCCAAGGGCCTTGTTTACAAGGAGCGGTCCATATGCTATAGGACCTTTCCAAAAAAAGAAAAGTGATTTAGGGTGGTTACTTGATGTCTCACGCATACCAGGATCATTATTTCCATCGCGCCAAGCGGGAAAGCTACAGGGCGCGTGCCGTCTATAAACTGGATGAAATCCAGAAAAAGCACAAGCTCTTAAGGACGGGGAGCCGGGTGCTGGACCTGGGTGCGGCTCCAGGGTCTTGGGTTCAGTTGGCGAGCACCATCGTCGGCCCGAACGGCTTGATTGTGGGAGTGGACCTGAAAGCCATCGACCCGGGTTTTCCCGAGCACGTCGTGCTCTATCAGGGAGACATTTTCGATGAGGCCTTCCTGGAAACGGTGAGTACGCGGCACGGCCTGTTCGATGTCGTGCTGAGCGACATGGCGCCTGCGACATCCGGAATTCGATCGGCGGACAGCGCACGATCCGAGCTACTCTTCGAACAGGCGCTCGTGATTGTGGAGCGCATGCTGCGGCCGGGGGGACATTTTCTGGGCAAGATTTTCCAGGGGTCTGAATTTCACACCCTTTTGCTCGAGGTCAAGAAGGCCTTTGGCAAAGTCAAGGTCGTCAAGCCTGGAGCTTCTCGAAAAGAGAGCAAAGAAATCTACATATTGGGAATGCATTATAGAAAGAAGAGCCAGGGAGGTTGATCATGTCGGGTCATTCAAAGTGGAGCACCATCCGCCATAAAAAGGGCGCGGCCGACGCCAAGCGCGGCAAGATTTTCACCAAGCTGATCAAAGAGATCATGATTGCTGCCCGAATGGGCGGTGGGGACATCAACGGGAACCCCAGGCTACGCGCGGCAGTGCTCGCTGCCAAAGCCGAGAACATGCCCAAGGACAACATCGACCGAGCCATCAAAAAGGGCACGGGCGACCTCGACGCCGCCAACTATGAGGAAATCAACTACGAAGGATATGGTCCGGGCGGTGTGGCCGTTCTCGTTGAAGTGATGACGGACAACCGCAACCGGGCGGCCAGCGACATCCGGCACATCTTCAGCCGCAACGGAGGAAGCCTCGGAGAAGCCGGCTGCGTCGCCTGGATGTTCAGCAAGAAAGGGACTATCATCTTCAACAAGGATAAGGTTTCCGAGGATACCCTCATGGAAGTGGGCCTCGAGGCCGGCGCAGAGGATGTTCTGGACCAGGAAGATCAATTCGAAGTGACGACGGCGCTCGAGGATTTTGTGGCAGTCAAGTCGGCCTTCGAGGAAAAAGGCTTGGAGTTCGAGCTGGCGGAGATCAGCATGGTGCCCCAGACCACTGTACGCATCGAGGAGGAGAAGGTCGCGCAGCAACTGCTGCGGTTGATGGACGCCCTCGAAGATTCAGACGACGTGCAGCATGCCTACGCGAATTTCGATATCCCGGACGACATCCTGAACGCGTTGGCTTAAGCCCCGGGAGCTGGCTCCTTCGGAGCAGTGCTCGAGTCTTTGGCGGTTTCCTTCGGACTGGCGAACGAGATGATCCGCATCATTGGAATCGACCCCGGCTCGCGTTTCACGGGTTACGGGGTTCTTGAGGGCGAAGGCAGCCGCTTGCGGCATGTCGATAACGGAGTCATTCCGCTGTCGGGAAGGCTGCTGCTCCCCGAACGACTGAAGATCATCTACCGGGAGCTGAGCCTGATCATTGAAGGGGCCCAACCGTCGTGCATGGCCATCGAGGATGTCTTTCTGGCCAAAAACGCCAAGAGCGCCCTCAAGCTGGGGCAGGCCCGCGGGGCCGCCATTCTGGCGGGCGTCAACGCAGACCTCCCGGTCTTCGAATACAGCGCGTTGCAGATCAAGCAGGCGGTCGTGGGCTACGGAAGGGCGGACAAAGACCAGGTCATGGACATGATCCGCCACCTGTTTCGGCTGCGCTCCCCCCTCAACCCCAACGCCGCCGACGCCCTGGCCGTGGCTCTCTGTCATCTGAACACGGTTGCTTCGACGTCACGATGGAAGGAATCGGCTCGTCCATGATCGGGTACCTCGAAGGCAAACTGCGCCAGAAATCCCCCGATTACATCCTTTTGGATGTCAACGGGGTGGGCTACTTCGTCCAGGTTCCCCTGAGCACGTTTTATGACCTGCCGGGAATTGGGGAGACTGCCAGCCTTTACGTCCACACGCATGTGCGGGAGGATGCCCTGCAGCTTTACGGCTTTCGCACCAATGAGGAGAAAGAGACGTTTCTCCACCTGATCGCGGTCAACGGGGTGGGACCGCGCTTGGCGGTCAACATTCTCTCGGGCATCCAACCGAGCGAGCTGCACCAAGCCGTCAGGAACCAGGACCGAAAGCGCCTTCAGTCCATCCCGGGAGTCGGGAAGAAAACCGCCGAGAGGATTCTTCTCGAACTGCGAGACCGGCTCAAGTTGGGGAGCGAATCGGACGGGGCTCCCGAACCGGCTGTCTTACCCGAAGATACCTATTCCGACGCGCTTTCGGCCTTACTCAATTTGGGCTATCGTCCGACGGAAGCGGGAAAAGCCTTGGGACTGGCCCAGAAGCGCCTTGGGGCCGGTCCCCCGCTTGAAGCGCTCCTGAAGGAGGCGTTGCGGACTTTGGCTTCTGCCTGACAACCGGCGGGCCATCGCAAGACTGGAGCACCTTGGTCGACCAACGGCCGCAACCTGCGCCGGGGGGGAGTTGCAGAGTGACGGACATGACAGACAGGGTCATCGAGCCCAAGCCCAAGGATGAGGACCTCCCGGTTGAGAACAGTCTCCGACCGCGGCGGCTGGACGAATACATCGGACAGATGCAGCTGAAGGAGAACCTCAAGGTCTTCATTGCCGCCGCCAAGCAGCGCTCGGAGCCCCTTGACCATGTCCTTTTCCACGGTCATCCCGGGCTCGGAAAGACCTCGCTTGCCTTTGTGATCTGCAACGAAATGGGCGGCAACCTTCGAAGCACCTCGGGGCCCGTCATCGAGCGACCGGGAGATCTTGCGGCAATTCTGACCAACCTCGAGCGGGGCGATGTCCTGTTCATCGACGAGATTCACCGGTTGAACCATGTGGTGGAGGAGATCCTTTACCCGGCGATGGAGGACTTTCAACTGGACATCATCATCGGTCAGGGTCCATCGGCACGGACCATCAAGCTGGACGTGCCTCCTTTCACCCTCGTCGGAGCCACAACCCGGGCAGGGCTCCTTTCCCCTCCCCTGCGAGATCGCTTCGGTGTCTCCCTTCGCCTCGAGTTCTATTCAGTCGATGAGCTGCAGGCGATCCTTGACCGTTCGGCGCGCATCCTTTCAATCCGGCTCGATGCCGGGGGATCGCGTGAAATCGCCAAGCGGTCGCGAGGGACCCCGCGGATCGCGAATCGGCTCCTGCGTCGGGTGCGCGATTTCGCCGAGGTGCTTGCGGACGGTGAGATCACCCGGGAGGTTGCGGATCAGGCCCTGAAAATGCTCGACGTGGACGAGAAGGGGTTCGACCGCATGGATCGCAAGATCTTGAGCACCATTATCGAGAAATACGATGGAGGCCCCGTTGGAATCGAAACGCTTGCCGCTGCTGTGTCCGAAGAGAAAGACACGCTTGAAGACGTCTACGAGCCTTACCTCATTCAAGAGGGCTTCCTGAACAAGACACCGAGAGGCCGTTTGGCGACGCGACTGGCCTACGAACATCTCAAGCTGCCGTTTCGCAGCTCACAACAGATGCGGATGTATTGAGCTATCATTGAGGAGAGGAAGACGTCATGAAGCCCTACCAGCTCGTCCCGTGCATCACGGAAGCCGAAATCGCAAATCGGTTGGATGGTCTGGCCGCGAGACTCAACGCTGACTACCGGGGACAGGATCTGCTCGTCATCGGGATTCTGAAAGGAGCATGCATTTTCCTGTCCGATCTGGTCCGACGCCTGGAAATGCCGGTGCAGATCGACTTTGTTCGACTGGCAAGCTACGGGCAAAAGGACAGTTCGAGCGGCACCGTGGCAATCACCAAAGACATCGAGCTCCCGGTCGAGGGACGGCATGTTCTCGTGGTCGAAGACATCGTTGACACGGGGTTGACTCTGGCCTGGTACCTGGACTACTTGAAAAAGCTTCAGCCCACTTCGGTGAAGACCTGCGCGATGATTGACAAGAAGGAGCGGCGCGAAGTGGAGGTCGTACTGGACTATGTTGGAATCGGTGTGGCAGGAGGTTTTCTGGTAGGATACGGCTTGGATTTCGCTGAAAAACACCGTAATCTGCCAGCGATTTACGAAGTGAAGTTTGAAGAATGACCGTGGCACACCCGAGGGCTTCCTCGGCAAGGAATGACCGAATGATCGTTGCCTGTGAATCATGCAAGACGAAATTCCGCCTGGATGTCGCACGCATCAAGTCAGCCAGGAAACGAGTCCGCTGTTCCAAATGCGGGCATGTGTTCGAGGTTTCCCCTCCGCCGGATGAGGATGAAGAGCTCTTCCATGTCGAGCTCTCCGACGAGCCACTTGGGGAGGACCAAGAGCAGCAGGTGATCATACCGGCCCGGATGTCATCGGAGGCGACCGCCCCGAGCCCCAAACGGCGCGGGCTGTCACGAAACCTGATGCTCGGTCTGGGATGTGCCGCCGTCATTGGCATGGCCTTGATCTATTTTCTGGTTTTCCGTACCCCCTCCCCGCCTCCCGTACCGGTTCCAACCGCCAAAGCCCCAACTGGCGAAGCGGCTCAGCCGGACATCAATATCCTCGACACCACGCAGGCCTATTTCCTTGAAAATGCCAATACCGGCCAAATCTTTGTGGTCGAAGGAGAAGTCGCAAACGAGTCCAGTCAGCCGGTGAGCTTCATCCTCCTGGAAGGGAAGCTCTTCACGAAGAACAACCAGGTTGCGGTCTCTCAACGCTGTTACGCGGGCAACCCCATCCCGCGGAGTGAGCTGACCAAGCTCAACATCACCGACATCCAGAACCGAATGATGAATCGAGAAGGCAAGGACCTGCTCAACGTCCACGTGCCGAACAAAAAGCGGGTTCCTTTCGCACTGGTATTTCATAACCTTCCGGAGCTTGATAACCTGAGCGACTACAGCATTGAGGTCATAAGCGCCAAGATGGATTGATCGGGGCCATCGAGCCCCGGCTTCGCATCACGCGGTCCTGAATTCACAACCCATTGAAGTAACAAAAAGAATTGACAATGCCATCGAATCGGTGCTAGATGGAGAACCGTTTCAACCCATTGATTATTGTACGGAAACATTCCGTGCAAACCAGTCGGCCTATCCTGACGGGGGTGCTATGCTCGATGTAAAATTCGTACGCAGCCATTTTGACCAGGTCAGTCAGATGATGCGGAACAGACAAACGGACATGGATCTGCAGCCCCTGCTCGATCTGGATGCGCAGAGAAGAAGCATTCTGGTGGAGGTCGAAGAGCTCAAGCACCAGCGCAACGTCGCCAACGAGGAGATCTCCAAGCTCAAGCGGGAGAAGAAGGAAGATCCGGCTCGCCTCGAGCACATGCGCGAGGTCTCCCAGAAGATCAAGGCACTTGATCAACGGCTTGCCGCAATCGAACAGGAGTTCAAGGATCTTCTCCTGCTGATTCCCAATATGCCGCATGAGTCCGTTGCGATCGGCCGCGATGAGAAGGACAACCCGGTTGTCAGAACATGGGGAACGGCTCCGCGGTTTGATTTTGACCCCAAAGCCCATTGGGATGTCGGCGAGGATCTGGGGATTCTCGATTTCGAGCGAGCCGCCCGCATGACCGGGGCCCGTTTTGCCTTGTACTGGGGTGCTGGAGCCGCCCTCGAGCGGGCGCTCATCAGCTTCATGCTCGATGTGCATACCAAGCGGCACGGCTACACCGAAGTGCTCCCGCCCTTCATGGTGAACAGTACCAGCCTGATCGGCACAGGCCAGCTTCCGAAGTTTAGAGAAGACCTGTTCAAGCTGGAGAATCGGGATTTCTACCTCGTACCAACCGCCGAAGTCCCTGTCACCAACATCCATATGACTGAAATTCTTGATGAAGACGAGCTGCCCAAGTACTACACAGCCTACACGCCTTGCTTCCGGTCTGAAGCGGGATCGCATGGCAAGGACACTCGAGGGCTGATCCGGCAGCATCAGTTCAACAAGGTGGAGCTGGTCAAACTGGTGAAGCCGGAGACTTCTTATGAGGAGCTCGAGAGATTACTGCAGAACGCCGAAGCCATCCTCCAAGCTTTAGACCTCCACTATCGAGTCGTTTTGCTTTGCACGGGGGACATGGGATTTTCGTCGTCCAAGACCTATGACATCGAAGTGTGGCTTCCCGGTCAAAACACCTACCGAGAAATCTCCTCTTGCAGCAATTTTGAAGACTTTCAGGCACGGCGCGCCAATCTTCGCTTCCGCCGTCGCGGCCAGTCCAAGACCGAGCTGCTCCACACCTTGAACGGCTCAGGGCTCGCCGTTGGGCGCACTCTCGTTGCCATCCTCGAGAATTACCAGCAGTCGGATGGAACCGTCGTTATTCCACCGGCACTGCGACCCTACATGGGGAATATGGAGCGAATCGAAAAACAGCGTTGATCTGGAATAGGGCATCCTCACCGATGACACAGCACAGAACCACGTCAGCAAGGAGCACGATTCATGACGAAAAGTCAGCTTATCGAGGCCTTGGCCAAGGCTGAGGGCATCACGCTCAAAGCGGCGGAAACAGCCGTCAATGTGACTTTCCAGAGTATGGAGCAGGCCCTTGTTCGTTCGGACCGTCTGGAAATCCGCGGGTTTGGCAGCTTCAAGGTCAAGAACTACGAAGGCTACAAGGGCAGAAACCCGAAAACGGGAGAGCTTATTGAAGTCGAGTTTAAGAAGCTCCCCTTTTTCAAAGTCGGCAAGGAGCTCCGGGAACGGGTCAACAACGCCCACGGTGGCTTAGGCCGTCTGGGAGCAATGGATGATGAGGATCGTTAGTCCCAACCCTGGAGCGGCTGTGTTTCATGAGAGAAGTGCCGAGCGGGCAACGTCCACGGAGGCGGGAGCATCGCTCTCAAACCCGCGGCGATCTCACGCTTGATGTCATTCCTTTGACGGGATGGGCCAGCCAGGCGTCAGCTTCGAATAATCAGAAAATAGACGTTGATCCCGATTAACGCCATCGTTCCTCCCACAAATTTGAGCAGACTGGAAAGGGGAATCGACTGGCCACCGGGCGGCAGGGCCACCTGGATGAGGAAAACGAACGCTACAAACGAAGCCAGGACAATGAGCAGCTTGAATTGCTGCTTCCATATGATGAGACCCAATAAGGTGAGCGTGATAATCCAAACGAGGGGGTTTCGGATGATTTCTTTCCAATCCAGGTTTTGAACAACCTCAGAGACCTTCTCGATCTTGTACTCGGTCAGAAATTCAACGAAAGACTTCCAGTACTCCTGCAGACGTTCCATGGCAGTCATCTTCCATAGCTGATGTCAAAACGATCCTGATCGCCCACGTAGACTTCTTCATGAACGTCCACAGCCTCAACGCGGCTCATCGGGCTGCCCCGATGGCACCAGGCTATCATGCGATCCACTCGATCCAGATCGGAAGAGCACACGTCTGAACTCCAGTCACGAGTGGATATCT
>CALBZH010000270.1 GCA_937889795.1 uncultured Syntrophobacteraceae bacterium
AAGAGGCTCTTGGTCATGCTCGGTCGATAGGGAACTGCCATGGCAATCCGATCCAGCCCTGCCACGGACACACCGCGCTCTTTGAGCATTGAGGCAAGGGCCTCGACCTTCTCTCCCTGCCACACGCCTTCCCGGTTCTCGAGCAGCGCTGCCCTCAAGGCCGAATCCATGACGAGGGAGGCCGTGACGATTTGCGGGTGCGTCCTGCGATACTGGAAAAGAATGGCACTCCCCGCCAGGATGAGTACGAGGACCGATGCGGCCAGTCGGTACACGGTTTGGCGTGACCAGGCTCGGGGCTTCGTTTGAGGCACGGCGAGCTCTTCGGAAAGATCCGTCATGGTTTCCTTCAAGATCTCGTAGCAATCCCGACATCGATTCAAGTGACGCAGGCGCGCCTGCCTTTCATTGGCCGGCATGCTTCCTTCCGCCAGGCGGGCGAGATCTTCCAGGGGAATGTGTTGCGACGAGCTGAAATCGTCTGACGACGACCGATTCGCAAGGGTGTCTTCCGTCTGAAAGATCATTTGCATTCGCTTACGCATCACAAGCTCCTCAATTGTCTTTAGACGGACACTTCCTTCAAGCCTCACGAACCCCCTTGGATAATAGGATCGCCTTGAATTGAGTCAGGATCGATTTGAGTTTCTTTCGGGCGGCGTTCTCGGTCAGGCCCAAAACGAGGCCGATCTGGGGCAGCGGTTTGTCCCCCTCGTACCTGAGCTTCAGCAGCAATTGGTCTTCATCCGGGAGCGAACGGACCGCATCGCGAAGGATCGTAAGTGCATGGATGCGACGCTCCTGATCCAGCTTCTCCAGCATGGCTTCGA
This sequence comes from uncultured Syntrophobacteraceae bacterium, assembly GCA_937889795.1. Lineage (GTDB taxonomy): Bacteria > Desulfobacterota > Syntrophobacteria > Syntrophobacterales > Syntrophobacteraceae > CALBZH01. The sequence goes on from CALBZH010000270.1 coordinate 831, forward strand.
AAGGGTCCTGGCTCGGATCGGGAAGATGGTCTTTATGACTTCCTGGGTCATCCAGGGAGACCACTTTGGGATCTTTGGGACACGGTGCCTTCAGGACGGGATCCATTTCTTCGAGAAAGTGGCCAAAGTTTCGATCGTAGCCCCGGTGCAAGCGGAACAGCTCGTAGGCGTCCGAGGCGGAATAGCTCTTCCAGCACACGAGCTCATACAAGGCCTCGGCCCACGCGCCGAGCTTCGAAACGGCCTTGGGAATTCGTTTGCGACCGTATCGTTTGCGGTAGAAATCAGAGGCAAGAGAATTAACGAGCGTGAAGAGAAAGGTGGTGTGACTGCTCCTTCCCTCATAGCAACGAAGCCGGCGGCAGTTGTCCTCTCTCAGTCCCTCCAGGATGTAAAGGGCACACTCGTGGGCTTCGTTTTGGTCGTGGAAGCGGCGCTTGGCGACCTTGTCAATGCGCTGCAGCACTTCCTGCGAAACGATTTCAGCTTCGGGGACCATGGGATCGCGCATGCCACCTCATTCTCATGAGTCGGGAGGTCTTCTTCCGCGCCGCATTGGTTGATGCCCATGATGCGCTGCCAGCAGTCTCGCTAGGACCATCGGTAGTGGTGGACTTCAGCTCACTCCATTATTCAAGATTACGATACAATGATTCGCTCGGTGCTGAAATGGAAAAATGAGCTGATCGGCGCTAGCGACAATGGATGGGGATCGCGAGCTTGCGACCGGTGAAGCAGTCCTGGTCGATCACTGGCTGCTCCATCCTTTTCAGAGGGCTTACCAGGCTTCGTTACCCTGTTTTGGCTTCTTTGCTCAGGATTTTTGCCGAAGTTTGGGTTATTTCCAGATGCGTTCCTAACAGGATAAAGGGGGAAATGTGTTTGCCGTCTTTCGTGAAGGCTATGAGATCTATGGTGTGGGGGAAACACCCGAGGCGGCCCGGAAGGACGCCAGTGAGTGGCTCGTTGAGGACAGAGAGGAGGCCGAAGGTGCCGAGATGATCGAGCACGGTCCCGGTGTGCTCGGGAAGGTCTACATCGGCCGGTGTACCGAGAGGCTGGCTGTGGCGCTGCAGGAAGACATCCGGGAGCTGGTCTACGATTGGAACGAGGATGGCTTGCTCGATCTCCTTGAAGGCGAAACGGTGGATGAGTGATCCGACGGCCGGTATGGTTGCTGCTGGAAGGCGCCTTATGGCCCAAGGAACGCTCTCTTGAGTCAAGGGTGCGATTCGTCTTACCTCAGAATCCGGCTCAGGAATTCTCTCGTTCTCGGGTGGTCCGGGCGCTCGAAGAAATCCGTGCTGGACTTTCGCTCGAGAAAACGCCCGTGATCCATGAAGATCACTTCGTCCGCGACTTCCCGTGCGAAGCCCATCTCGTGCGTGACCACAACCATTGTCATGCCTCTCCCGGCAAGGTCGATCATGACCTCCAAGACCTCCTTGATCATCTCCGGGTCCAGAGCGGAAGTCGGCTCGTCAAAGAGCATGGCCTGCGGCTCCATGGCGAGGCTTCTGGCGATGGCAACGCGCTGCTGCTGGCCACCGGATAGCTCACCCGGAAATTTCGCGGCGTTTTCGGGAATCCCGACTCGGGTCAGGAGCTGCATGGCCCTGTCCACCGCATCCTTCGCGGATTGCTTCAGCACCTTTCGAGGGGCCAGGGTAATGTTGTCGAGCACCGTCATGTGGGGGTAAAGCTCGAAGTGCTGGAAGACCATGCCGATGCGCGCGCGCACCTGGTGGATATCGGTCTCTCGCGCTCGCAAGGATTTGCCGTCGATGAGGACCTCGCCCTCCTGGAAGCGCTCCAGCCCGTTGATGCACCGGAGAAACGAGCTCTTTCCCGATCCACTGGGACCGCAGATGACGATCGTCCGCCCATTGGGAAAGACGGTGGAAACGTCGTCGACGACCTTGTGACCCCTTCGATACCACAGGCTGAGATTCCTGATTTCGATCACGGGAGTGCGACCTCCCGGCGCCTTTCGAACCGGTGAGCGACCCTGGAGCCCAGAAGGCAGAGCACCAGATAAACGAACGCCGCAAAGCAGTAAAGCTCGATGGAGCGTGCTTCGCGCGTATCGACAAGGTTCACCCGGCGCAGGAATTCTCTCAACCCGATGACGTACGCCAGGGAGGTGTCCTGGAAGATCACGACCGCCTGGGTGGTGAGAGCCGGCAGCATACTTCTCAATGCCTGGGGAAGGATGACATACAACTGCACCTGGTGATAACGGAGACCGCATGAATAGCCGGCGGCGACCTGCCCCTTCGGGACCGACTGCACGCCTGCTCGAACGATTTCGGCGAAGTAGGCCGCTTCGAAGGTGACGAAAGCGATGACGGTCGAAACGAACGTCCCGAGAGGCTTTCCCGTGATGACGGGAACGAGGAAGTAGAACCAGAAGATGACCAGAATGAGAGGCTGGCTCCGGAAGAAATGAACATAGAGCGTGGCGGGATAGTAAATCCACGGTGAGCGGGACAGGCGGCCAAGGCCCAGCAGGATGCCCCAGAGCAGTCCTCCGGTCAGGGCAATGGCCGCGAGCTGGGCCGTGAGGGCCAGACCTCCCACCATGAATTCCAAGTTTCTCAATATGACTTGCCAATCCATGGCTCAATCTCTCCGGACGATCATGCCGGGAATATGCAGCTTCTTCTCGATCCAGGTCATGAGAAGAATCACCGACGCACTGGTGGCCAGGTAAACCAGGCTGGCCGCCGTGGTCGTTTCCAGACCGTGAAAGGTGAACGAATCAATATAGCTGGCTGTCCCCGTGGCCTCCATCACCCCCACGGTCATGGCAAGGGACGAATTCTTGAAGCAGGTCAGAAACTCCGTGCTCAGCAAGGGAACGACAATCCGAAAGGCATAGGGCACGATCACATGCCAGTAGGTTCCGGTCTGGGACAATCCCGTGGAGAAGGCCGCCCGAAGCTGCCCCGGGGGTACCGCCAGAAGCCCGGATCGCAAAGCCTCCGCGACCCGGGCGGCGGTGTAGGTTCCCAACGCCAAGATGGCCAGGTAATAGGGCAGGTCACGCACATTGGCGTAGAGCCACCGCTCGATCGCCTTGGGCAGGAGGGCCGGCGCCGCGAAATACCAGAAAAAAAGCTGCACCAACAGCGGGATGTTCCGCAGTGCCTCGACATAGGCGCCCCCCAAAATCCTGGCGGGCCGACAGGGCATGACCCTGCACAGCGCGACCATCAGGCCCAGCGCCAAGGCGATGCCCCAGGCCACGAGGGAAAGGCTGACCGTGGTCCACACGCCTTTGGCGAACATCGCTCCGTATGGGTGGCGCCACAAGACACTCCAGTCGAAATCATAGTGAAACACTGAATTTCAACCTCAATCCGGGAAGCTCAAGACCTTCAGCATGATTTTGTATTCTTCGGTCATGGGCAGGACAAGCTGGCTCCCCTGACCGAACCACTTGTTGTAGATCTTCTCGAAGCTGCCATCCTTGTAGAGCTTGATGAGCGTCGCATTCACGAAGTCACGCCATTTGCTGTCATCCTTGGGCAGGATGAAGCCGTAGGGCTCGTACGTGAGAAATGCGCCCACAATCTCCCATTCCTCCGGCTTCTGAGCCTTTGCGCGCATGCCCGCCAGCATGGCTTCATCCGTAAAGTACGCATCGACCTTTCCCTGCTGCAGCCCGAGAAATCCCTTGGAGTGGTCTTCGAAGAGCACCATGTCGCACGGGGGATCGATCAGCTTGCTGTCGATCGCCTTCTGAAGCCCCTTGATGTTGGCCGTAGAGCCGCTGCCGACTCCCACCTTCTTGCCGGACAACTGCCGGTAATCCCGAATGGGGCTCCCTTTGGCGACCAGCAGCTTGGTGCCCGTGAGGAAATAGGGGAGTGAGAAGTCAACCGCTTCCTCGCGCTCCAGCGTGATCGTGGTCGATCCGATCCCCACGTCGATGGTGCCGTTGGCCACCAGGGGGATGCGATTCTTGGGATTCATGGGAACCTTGACGTATTCGATCTTCTTGCCGAGCTTCGCCTCCAATGCTTTGGCGAGCTCGGCGCCGAGGTCCATGTCAAACCCGACCCATTGTCCTTTCTCGTCCATGAAGCCGAAAGGAACGGCCCCTTCCCGGTGGCCCATGCTGACCTTACCGGTCTTTTCGATCCGATCCATAACACTCTCGGCATGGGCCGGGCACGTGACGCTGCATGCCCAGATCATCAACGAGACGGCCAGAATTCCCCGGAGCAAATTTTTCATGGTTCATCCCTCCCTTTTTGTTGGTTTTCCACTGGTTACACCCTCTTCCCATTCAGTCTGGTGAGTCGGCGTTGCCCTGAACGTCGCCGTGGTGGAGCACGTGCTCGCACGGCTCGGATCTCCCCACGAACATCATGTGCGCCAGATCGCCCGGAGTCAGGCCTTGCAGGGGACCACACCAGATTGTCTTGCCCTCCTTCAGGACCAAAGCCCGATCGGCAACCTGAAACAGCTCATTCAAATTGTGCGTGACCATCACCACGGACTTGCCCCGCTCTCTGAACCGCCGGATGAGTGCCAATATCTTCTCCTGCTCCAGGACAGCCATACTGGCGGTGGGCTCATCCAACAGCAGCACCGTGGGGTTGAAGAGCAGGGAGCGGCAGAAGGCCACGGCCTGCTGTTGACCTCCCGAGAGGCACCGGACGGGCTCATTGACGCTGTTCAGCTCGATCCCTAGCTCGTGGAGGATTTCAAGCACATGGCTTCGCATGGCCGCTTTGGCCAGGAATGGAATCTTCCAGCGCCTGATCGAGGTCCGCACATAGCGTCCGAGGTAGACATTCTCCCAAACAGTCATGTTGGGACACAGCGCGAAGTCCTGATAGACCATCTCCACGCCGAGGGCTTGTGCATCCCGTGGGGAGCGGATGGCAACTGGACTTCCTCTGAGCAGGATGGTCCCTTTGTCCGCGAAGAGGACTCCGGCCAAGACCTTTAGCAGAGTGGATTTGCCCGCTCCATTGTCTCCCACCACGCCGAGGACCTCGCGACTTCGCAGCTCCAGCCACGCATCCCGTAGGGCCAACTTGCCGCCGAAGCGCTTGGCGATCTTGTCCATCCGGACCAGGGTGTCTCCCATTAACTCACTTCCACCCCTGCATCCGATCGATGTTCTCCTTGCTCACGAGAACGACGGGGATATAGGCTTCAGCCGGGACGGGCTTCCCGAGAGCGGCCAGTATGGCCGCACGTGCGCACATTTCGCCGACCAGAAATGGGCTCTGAGCCACGGAGGCGGCCAGTCTGCCTTCCTTGATGGCGTCCCTGGCCTGGGGAATGAGGTCGATTCCGGTCACGGCGACCTGCCCCTGCTTCCCAGCGGCTTCCACCGCTTCGACCGCTGCGAGGGCCATGACGTCATTGGCGCAGAAAATGCCCTTCAGATCGGGGTGGGCCTGCACCAGGTTGGTCGCCGTGCTGTAGGCCTTCATCCGATCCCAGTTGCCTGGCTGCACGGAAACCAGCGTGAGGGAGGGCTCAGCATTGAAAGCCTCGGTCGCACCTTTCTTGCGAGCCTCCGACTGGGGTGCTCCCGGCAGACCCTCGATAATCGCGACTTTACCCCCGCCTCCCGCTTTCACCGTTGCAGCCAGAAAAGCTCCTCCGGTCTTGCCCTGTCCGTAGAAGTCCACCAGAGCGATTTCAATGGGATCGCCGCCTGCTTCGTTGGCTGCCTTGATGTCCACTCGCTTGTCCGTAATGACGGGAATCCCCTTCGCCTTCGCCTTTGCCAGACCCGGGATGACATTCTGAGGCGTGATGGCATGGACCGTAAGCGCTTCGTAGCCCTTCACCACCATGTTCTCGAGAATGTCCAGCTGGCCCGCGATGCTGTTTTCCTGGGGGGCGGCTTGAACATCGATGGTGACACCATACTGCTTCGCAGTGCTTTCATAGCCCTCTTTGACGGTCACCCAGAATGGATTGGCAAGCGTGATGAGAATGGCTCCGATCTTGAGGGGCTTGTCCGGTTTGGGCACTTCCCCGAGCTTTGCCAGGGTTTCCTCGCGAAACTGATCGAAGTATGCGGTCTCTGCCGAGGCAGTCTGCTGGGTGAAAGAGACCAGGATAGCTGCTAACGCCAGAAAGCTTCTCTTGTGTGACCAGCTCAAGCTTCGTTCGTGCATTGATTTCTCCTTGGAAATGCAGATTAGAATCACAGCCCCCGCCGAATGCGGTCTGCCACCACGGCCAAGATGAAAACCAAGCCCGTGACCAATTGCTGATAATAGGAAGGGACATTGAGCAGGGTGAGTCCATTGACGAGCGTTCCCATGATCAGTGCGCCGAGCAGCGTTCCACTGATTCGAGCCTCTCCTCCGAAAAAGCTCGTTCCGCCCATGACCACGGCGGCAATCGCTTCAAGCTCTATCCCCAGTCCGGCAATGGCTTCGGCGGTATTGAGCCGGGCCACGATGACCAGGCCTGCGAGCGCCGAAGTGGCGCCCGAAAGCCCATACGTCCATAGAAGGGTGGCTTTGACGGGCACTCCCATCCGGTAGGCGGCCTGCGAATTGTCCCCGACGGCTCGCGCGTGTGCGCCAAAGCAGGTCCAGCAGGTAATGAGATAGACCACTAAGACCGTAAGGAGCGCCAGGACAACTGAGAGCGGCAGGGGACCAATCTGACCCATTGCAAGGGTCCGGAACCCTAATGGGAGCCCATAGATGGGGCGTGCGTCCGTCAGGATTAAGGCCAGAGCTCTGTAGATTCCAGCCGTACCCAGCGTGACGATGAAGGGCGACACGCGCAACCCGGTCACCCCCAAGCCGTTGACAAAGCCCATCGCGATGCCCAAGAGCAGGCTGATCGCGATGCCGCTTGCCATTGGCCACTGGGCCTTCATGGCTAACGCAGCCAGGATGCTGCTGAGCGCCATGACCGATCCGACGGAAAGGTCGATGCCGGCGGTCGCGATGACCACGGTCATCCCCACGGCCGTGAGCAATGTTGGAGTGGATTGCACGAGGATGTTGACGACGTTTTGATAGGCCAGGAAATGGGGTGAGACCACGCTGAATAAGCCGGCAATGGCGGTCAGGAAGAAAACCAGTCCGAGCCTTTCAAGAGGCGCCATCAAACCATCCCGTTGAGACCGAGCAGAAGCGGCGATGCCGTCTAAGATTCCAATGCCGCACGTCGTTGTTCTGCCCCGGACGCCACCGTTCGGTGGACTCACTCCCGCATCGTTTCCGTAGCGCGTCTCAGCCAATCAGCTCGAGAAAAGCTTCGATCCGGGTTCGCAGCTGTTCGGTGTCGGAAGCGGAATAGTCGGTCTCGATGTGAAGGAACGGCACATGATAGCGCTGTTCAACCCGTTCTTTGACCACCTGAGCTTCCACGTTGTAGGTGTGACAGCACTGCCAGGTCAGATCGACGACCCCCTGCACACGGAAATCGTCCACCAGACGATCGATCAGCAGCAGCCGTCCTTCGTTTGGGGTCATGCAGGAGCAGGGGGTCTGGATGTACCGCCTTGAGAGAGCTGCCAGGGGATCGGCCGAGTCTTCCTCCACCACCAGATCCTGGGCCTTGATCCCGCTGCAGTTTTCGAGAGCGACAACCGCGCCGCCGCATTCTTCGATCAGTTGCAGCACCTTTTCGGATCCCTTGCCGACCGGACATCCGGTGAGCAGGATGCGAGGGGCTTTGGGCGGGCTGACAGAAACCCCGGCTGCCTGCAGTTGGTCGAGCTCTTCGATGAGCCTGCGCAGCAGAAGGGCATAGTCTTCGGGGTCGCAACAGGAGCTCTTGGTTTCCAGGACTGTCATCATGTCGAGACCCGACAGGGGAATCGCCGCCGAGACGCTGTAGCGGGAAATCCTCCAGATGAGCCGCTTCACATCGTTCTGGAGGCGGATCTGACGATTCAGCTCTTCGATTTCGACCATCCGACCGGTCTGCACCTCCAAGAAGTCCTTTAACCGCACGATCTCCTGCAGCCAGAAAGCGAGCGCATGGACTTCGCTGACATCATAGGGCAGATGCATCAAGTGAACGGGCTTGATCCTCCCCATCAGCTCGAACATTTTCTTTTTGCCGTCACACGTGGTTTCCCCGAGAATGAAATCCGAGGCGGCGAAAAACGGGCACGTGTCCGTCACGGCGTACCCGTAGCTGGACTTGATGAGGGGACACAGATTCGGGGGAAGCGTCCTCTCCGCCGCAGCGATCGGGGCCTCCTTCTTACCACACAGGCTGACCGGAATGGCCCCCGCCGCACGGACGAGCTCCGTCGGGGCAAACAGGCAGTAGACCCCAGCGACTTTTCCCCCCGCTTCCTTGTGCTCTGCCAGCCCGAGCAGCGAACGCTCACTGGCCCGCTCGATCTCTATCATGGTGCTCGGTCGCAC
>CALBZH010000271.1 GCA_937889795.1 uncultured Syntrophobacteraceae bacterium
GACCACCGAGATCTACACTCTTTCCCTACACGACGCTCTTCCGATCTCTGACCGGCGGTCGCGACTTCGTGGTGCTGGCACTCGACGGTCAGTCCCACTTTCTGCATCATGAGCACCATGTCGGTGCGAAGGTCCTGCTGGGAGTCGACCGGGGGAACCGGGAAGTAGCCTTCCTTGTGGCGCGGTTTGTAGCCCAGGTTTGGCTCTTCCATGCGGCCACTGTTCCAGATGCCTTCCGACGAATCGATGAAGTAAAAGCCATACTGGCAGGCCGAGTCGTAGCGGATGTCATCGAAGATGAAAAACTCGGCTTCGGGACCAAACCAGGCGGCGTCTCCGATGCCCGTGAACTTCAGGTAGTTCTCGGCCTTCGTCGCGATATAGCGGGGATCCTTCGTGTAGCGCTCTTTCGTCACAGGATCCACGACGTTGCAGATCATGGTGAGCGTCGGGCACGCCATGAACGGGTCCATGATGGCCGTGTCCGGATCCGGAATGACCAGCATGTCACTCGCGTTGATGGGCTGCCACCCGCGGATGCTCGAACCGTCAAACCCATAGCCGTTTTCAAAATCCGACTCCCCAAGCTCCTCGATGGGGTTGGTGAAATGCTGCCACGTCCCCAGGAAGTCCATGAACTTGAAATCCACCATTTTGGCGCCTTGCTCTTTCGCGAAAGCCAGTACTTCTTTGGGTGTCATAAGCATCTCCTTGAATTGAAGTCTCTTCGTTACCGTTGATCCGAAAAACCATTAAGGCCTTACCCATCCTTCACCGGCGGATATCAGGGCCGCCCCACCACCTCCTCGTCTCCAGGAGCAAGAAGTCAGGACCCGGGCCCGGCTGAGCCCTCGAGTCGCGTCTGCTTCTGCCAATGCACTGGATGATGGATGGGTACCAGTGACCGCCACGAATGTCGGCGGCTTAAAAGGCAAGAACTCTGCCAAGCATGACAATTCGGCACGAACGGTTGGTAATCGCCTGTGGCAAAACGATCTACGGGCATTAGGCCACCGCCGCCGACGGGTCCGGATGGCACAAAAGCGTTTCGAAACCCTGCCAACCACCACATTTTTGTATCACGCGACGTCGACAAGGCTTTCGAGCAGTCGCGCCCGAATCCGAGCGTGCTGCTCAGGGTCGCGGATCTTTTCGCCGTTGAGGTCCGTTACGTAAAACACGTCGGCGACTTGCGCTCCGGGCGTGGATATTTTTGCCAGCTGGATGGTGATGTCGAGCTCGAACAGCGTTTGGGTAATCGTGTGAAGGATCCCGGGACGATCCCAGGTGTAAACTTCGATGATGGTATAAAAATCGGACGCGTCCTCGTCGATGACAATCCGGTCTTCCCGGCGAGGCAGCACGCGCTTTTGCAGGAGAGACGGCTTACGTTTGTTTACGACGAGCGCCTGGAGGTGCTTGCGATCCTTGATGGACTTCTCGAGGTCTCCCTGAATGCGATCGACGACTTCAAACGCGCGGTCCGGGTCGGGAAGACGCTCAACGGTGATCACATCGAGGGCCACGCCGGACTGTCGCGTGAAAATCTCGGCCGACAGGATGTTCAGGCCCCGCACCCAGAGCACTCCCGTGATCGTGGCGAACAGCCCTGGCTTATCGCGGGTCGCGATCGTGATCCGCCACATGTCCCCTTCCGCCCGCTCGGTGCGAAGGACCAGGACCTGCCCGGTCAATTCCTGCTCCATCTTGTAATGCTCGAGAATCGCGTCGGTGGGCTGCGACAGCAGATATCGAAACGAGAGGTTGTCGAGCCACTTGACCACCTTGTTCCGATCTACCTGCTCGGGGATCTTGGCCAGCACCGCTGCCTGCACTTCCGACGAGCGCCGCTCGACTTCTTCTTTCTTCCAATCGCCCCGTCGGAGCAGGTGATCCACCTTGTCGTAAAGCTCGCGCAGCAGGGATGCCTTCCACGTGCTCCAGGCCCCCGGTCCCGTGGCGCGGGAGTCGGCGATGGTCAACAGGTAGAGCAGACGCAGACATTCCCGGCTTCCGACTTCAAAGGAACAGCGCAGGATGGGCTTTTCGTCCATGAGATCCCGCTTGAGCGCGGTCTCGGCCAGGAGGAGATGCTGCTCGACGAGGAACTTCAGCAGCTCCGTCTCTTCCGGATCAAGCCCAAGCCGAGGCCCGATGGCCACAATCATCCGCGCGCCCAGCTCGGCGTGGCCCTTCCCGTGTCCCTTGCCGATATCGTGCAGAAAGGCCGCAATGTAAAGCAGTCTCCGGTGCTCCAGCGATGCAAACACGTCAGGTAACCCGAGCGGCTTCAGATCTTCGTGGTCACCGCGCTCCATGGCGTGCAGCTCTCGGACGGTCCGAAGCAGGTGCTCATCGACCGTGTAGAGGTGGTACACATCGTACTGCACGCGATAACGCAAGGCTGCCAGCTCGGGGATGAACGTCTCGAGAAAGCCCGTCTCGAGCATCACTTTCAGGACACGGAAGGAATGCTCGGGGCTCAGGAGAATGTCCATGAACTGCTGGATGACCCTGGGATCCCGTCGGGCCTCGTCGTCGAAGGCCCAGAGGTTCTCGCGAATGACCTGACCCGTCTGGTGGTGGAAATGCGCAGCGGACTGGGCAGCCTGCCAAAAGATCTGCATGAGCAGGCGAGGGTCCCGCTTCACCCACTCCGGCTCCATGAAGTGGAGCTGACGGCCATCGAGCGAAAAGGGACCGGGCAGAATGTGCCGTCGCCTCAAGCCAAAGCGCAGCTTGCGGTTGAACCGCTCGTCGAGGCGCTCGAGAAAGAACGTCGTGGTCCGCCGAATCCGGGCCGTGTGGCGATAGTAGAGCCGCATGAAGGCCTCGACGGAAGCCGACTGCTCCCCGGCGGCAAACCCGAGCCGCCCGGCCAGCTGCTCCTGCTCTCCAAAGAGCAGCTGATCCTGACGACGCCCCGTGACCTGGTGGAGCTGCAGCCGCACCCGCCACAGAAAGTCGTAAGCCTGATCCAGCCAGAGCTGCTCCTGCTGCGTCAGCCATTCGTCGGTCACGAGCTGGCTGAAATCCGAGCTGCGCAGGCAGTATACTCCCGCCCATCGGATGGTGTGCAGGTCCCTCAGTCCCCCGACACCTTCCTTCACGTGGGGCTCGAGGAGATAAGAGCTTTCGCCGTACTGCTTCTGGCGTGAGGTTCGGTAGCTGCCCAGGTCTTGCAGGAATCGACGGCGGCTCCGACTCCCGAGCTCGCTGAAATACGACTGCCGCCATTCATCGAAGAGCACCCGGTCGCCGGCGATGAACTGGGCTTCCAGGTAGTTGGTCAGGATGGAGAAGTCTTCATGGATGAGCTTCTTGAGCGCAGACAGCGAGGCAGCGTTGTGGCCGACCTCGAATCCCGCATCCCAAAGTCCCGTCGTGATCTCCCGAAGCAGGCCGTGCAGAGTCCTGGAAAGGCGGTTTTCATGCAGAAAGAGAAGGTCGAGGTCCGACGCGAAGCTCAGCTCACCCCGGCCGAATCCCCCCACGGCGACGAGAGCCCACCCTTCCTGGGCAACCTCCGGGTCCTTGAAGGCCCGACTCAGCGCATCCAGGTAGTTCCGGGCATAAGTCCTGGCAGCAAGAAGGCCAGGAACATCTTCGACGCAGGTTCTCGTGAAGTTCTGGCGCAGGTCTTTGAGACGCCGCAAGGAAGCCGATAGGGCTTGAGGACGCATGGTTACCTTCCCATTCCAACACGCGAGAACGATTCCGGATGCCCGATTCCGGATGCTGAGTGGAACCGAGCGGAACCATAGAGGTCTGTCATCCGGCACCTGGCATCCAACATCCAGCATCACTCCTCACCAAATGGTGGCTTACGCAGCGCAGTATCAGAGGGCATCTTCTCCGGATTCGCCGGTGCGGATACGAACGCATTCCTCGACGGGAACCACGAAAATTTTGCCATCCCCGATCTTCCCGGTATGCGCGGCCTCCCGAATGGCTTCAACAATCTCGGTCACCCGATCGTCCGACGACACCACCTCGATCTTGATCTTCGGAATGAAATCCACCACATACTCTGCCCCCCGGTAGATCTCGGTGTGGCCCTTCTGACGACCGAACCCGCGAACCTCCGACACCGTCATGCCTTTCACGCCGAGCTCGGACAGCTTTTCTTTCACATCATCCAATTTGAATGGCTTGATGATCGCTTCGATTTTTCTCATGCCGGTTCACCTTTCAAAGATCCGTGAAGCGCTGGGCGATGGGCAGCCTTCGGCCGATTCCAAACGCCTTTGTTGTCACTCTGAGAATGGGTGGTGCTTGCCAGCGCTTGTATTCATTCCGATTGACCCGCTCGATCACCCATTTCACGAGCGTCTCGTCCCACCCCTGTGAAACGATTTCGGAGGCCGGCAGCCGCTTCTCAACATATGCGGTCAGGATTGCGTCCAAGACGTCATAGGGCGGCAGGCTGTCCTGGTCCGTTTGATCCGGACGGAGCTCGGCGGATGGCGGCCGCGTCAGGGTGCGATTCGGTATCCAGCCGTAACGGTCTTTCAACCGATGAGCCAGCTGATAGACCATCGTCTTGGGAACATCCCCCAGCACGGCAAGGCCACCGTTCATGTCCCCATAGAGAGTGCAATACCCGACGGCCATCTCCGACTTGTTCCCGGTGCTCAAGAGAAGCCGATTGAATTTGTTGGAAAAGGCCATCAGGATGAGTCCACGCAGTCGCGCCTGCATGTTTTCTTCGGTCACATCCCGCGGCTGGTTCTCAAAAGCGGGTGCCAAAGCCCGAAGCGAGCTTTCAAACAGGTCCGAGATGGGCACTGTCGAGAAGGGAATGGCGAGGCGCCGTGCCAGCTCAGCCGCATCCGCAAGACTCTCAGGCGCATTGTACGGTCCGGGCATTCCGACACCGAGGACCCGCTCCGGTCCCAGTGCAAGCCACGCCACGCAGGCCACGACCGACGAATCGACCCCCCCGCTCAACCCGACGACCGCTTTCCCGAAGCCACACTTGGCCGCATAATCCCGAAGCCCCAGCACCAAGGCGCCGAGCAGCTCGTCCACCGGGTCAAGCTCTTCTCCATGAAGGTCGCCCAGTCCCGTTTCCGTATCGTAGCAAATCAGGTCCTCGGCGAAATCCACACCCTTCGCGGCGAGCTTTCCCGAGCCA
>CALBZH010000272.1 GCA_937889795.1 uncultured Syntrophobacteraceae bacterium
GAGAACATTGAGAGAATGTCCATCACTCGTAAAATTATTTTGTCTCTCTGCTCCCTCTTGGGTGGTGATCTGAGCCGTATGTTCCAGCGCCAATAGAGAAACAGGTTTCATTTCTGTATAAAGATAGCGGTAATGATTATCAGCGAATTCAATATCCGGAATGATTTCATCTAGGTATCCGGGACAGCGGTAGGTGGGGCAGACGCCTTCCAGGTTATGCTGGGAAATGTTTCCACAGGTTCGACATTTGTACAGGGGGGTGTTTTCGCCGTCATTCATGCGGCCGATCCATGCATCCCATCTCAGGCGCCAGGCAACCTCATCCCGACTCTTGTCCCCCCAAAGTTTCTTGACCGAGGTCTCTTCCCAGATCCCCAACCCTTCGGCCATGGAGAGCGTCCAGAGATCATCAAGCAGCTTCTCTATGACTTTCTTGTCCGACGTACGGCTCAATTTGAGAAACAGTCTCTCAATGAAATCAGACCGCATGTTTCGAGCTGACTGAGGAAGCCACGAGGCGATGGAAAGCTTGCTGTTCACCCCGTTGAGACGGATCGTGTAAGGGCGATTCCGGGGCCAGAAATAGACATCCTGCAGCCGTACCCCCTTTATGGATTGAAGCACATTCTGGCGCCGCAATTCAGTGAGCAGGATCTTCAGCAGCAGTACGAATCCCCTGGCATTTAGGCCATAGTCCCGCTCGAGCTCGTCCTCGAAGCTCGCGGCATACGCATCAAGCTGATCGCTGCATTTAAGATCCCAGGCAATCAGCCCCACTCCCTCCAGACCTTGTCGTCTCTGGATGTTCGCCAGTTCACCGTTCAGCCACTTGCTGACCTCTATCAGTTTAGTGCCCTCGGTGTCCTTGACGTCGAACAGCCCGGCTTCCTGAGCGGCACTGATCATCGGGTTGATGAGATCGTTAACGTCGAAGGTTGATACCTCAGGGGTTTCGGAAAGAAATCTCCTTGCGGCCTTGACGATCATCTGACGGTGTAGAATTTGATTGGCGGTGCGGTTCAGATACGTCGCAAAATAGGCGGCGTCTTGCCGTGAATCGCTGAACGCAAGCAAGCGTCTCTTGCCTTGTGATGGCCTTGTAATCGTCTTGGTAGAGAGCAAACCTGCAAATCGGCCCTTGGGTTTTTGTTCGTCTTGATCGTTTCGTTTTGTCGGTGAATCTTCCGAGGTGGCCGGAATGTTGGTGAGCAGACACTGGGCCAGAACTGCACCGGCAGCGTCGTCGCCAGGTGAGAACGCACGGATGATGGATCCTCCGTGGTGCTTCTGTCCGCCACAAGCCGGGCAGACGGTGATCGTCCTCCCATTGACCGGCGTGACGCGACGCACCGGCACCCATTCATAAGAGATTCGCTCTCTCGTTTTCATGCACGAAGGGCATGCCCTATCGTTGAAGTCCGATAACAACCCACAGCGGGCACAGACATATTGAACATCTCCGAGTATCGTCTGGCGCACCCGGGTCTTTTGGGGCGTGCTCGATTCTCCCTCCTCTTCATCCCCGAACCCTGAAACCGGGGGCTCCTCATCACGCAGCGGCTCTTCATCTTCCGCCGAGTCAACCACGCTGTCCAAATCGATGGAGAAATAGTCGTTGCTCTTGAGCTGCTCCCCCAATTTTTGCCTGCGAGGGTAAGAAATGAACTGCCCCTCATGCGTCAAGTGCCCTTTGAGGAATGGCTGACCGCAACGGCCACAAGCCTGCAGCTCGAAAGCAACAGCAGTGCCCCCAGGAGCATCTGGAACCTCGTGATGCCTGCCAACCAATAGACGAGGATTGAGCGTTTTTTCGCCCTGGTCGCCAGCCCCAGCAAAGCAAATGGATAATCCTTCCAGGCTGCGCACAAAGAAGTGGTAACGAGCGGAAAGAAGAGCCGCGCTATCTGCCGCGGGACGCGCACGTGAAGCGAGATCAACCAGGACAATCAGACTCCGCTTGGCCGCTTCAACATCCCCATCAAGCTCCTTGAACTCCCATATCGCTTCAGCGATAGCACGGAGGTCCGTCGGCCCCCCTTCAACGCGATCGACCAGCTTGCGGACACGTTGGTCGCCGGCGAGGAGATTGAAAAGGAGCCTCTCTTTGGAACCACCAATGTCATCGACAACTTTTGCCACTTCAAGCGCTCTCTTGCATACTTCCTGGTTCGGCCACCCGTCTTTATCGAGACCGCTGGTCAGAACCTTTGAAAAACGGCTCACCAACTCTCCGCTGGAGGAATAATCATGCTCGATCGCTTCCCATACGGCTCGATAGAAATCCCCGCTTCCCGCACCCCATTCCGGGAACCCAGCAACAAAGTCTTCCAGAGGAACTATATCCCCGGTAATGACGTCGTCTTTGTCGAAGGTCTCACCGAAGAGATTTTCAAAGGACCCGGCGATCATCGTCAGGCTCTCATCGTCGCCTGCGCCGATCGTCGCGCTGGTGGCAATACAGAGCAGTCTCCCTGGCTGCGACCGGCATACGCGATCCTTGAGACGACGCATCAAGTAGCTGATTTCAGTTCCCTGTGCGCCGGTGTAGACATGCGCTTCATCGAGAATGAGAAATCTCCATGTTTCGCCATGGACCCCGTCAAATAGCGCGGAGTCATGAGGACGCATCAGCAGGTATTCGAGCATGGCAAAATTTGTGAGAAGAATGTGCGGAGGGCCGACCGGCGGCAGACATCCTTTGTGCGGCCAATCCCGCTCACTGCCTGGCTCATTGCCGAGAATCTGGTCTCTGCAAAAAAGCTCGTTCACTTGTGGAAGCCGGTCATTCTCCTGCTGAAACGCGTCCAGACCCTGCCGGTAGGTTTGCTTCGTCTGCCCGGTATACCTCCCGAAAGTGATGCCTGTTTCGGGTGGCAACAACTTGCGTAACCTTATTACCTGATCGTTCGCCAGTGCGTTCATCGGATAGACGAGAAGGGCTCGCACTCCTGGGCCCAAACGGTTTGCCGCTCTTTCTTTCAGGAGATGATCGATAATAGGCAGCACGAAGCATTCCGTCTTTCCTGAGCCCGTACCCGTG
>CALBZH010000273.1 GCA_937889795.1 uncultured Syntrophobacteraceae bacterium
GACCACCGAGATCTACACTCTTTCCCTACACGACGCTCTTCCGATCTGTTCGAACGCAGCCCGTGAGGCGAGCGGCGCGGCGATGAGCTCGGCCTCGAGGTGCTCCACCGGCAGCAATGACGTGCGCAGGCCTGATATCCGTGTCATGGATCTCCCCGCAGCTCCCCGCTGAACGCTTCTATTTCTCGTCTGCTAACCACCAGCTGCCCCTCGAACAGCGAATTGAACGGGTGCGCCTTGGCTGGACGTAGGAGCTGGAGAGCAGTGATCGCAATTTCAATTGCCTTGCGAAGGTACGGGGGGCATTCCTCAGAAGTAAGAATCTTGAGTAGGTCCTGCAGTTCCTGGATCCGCTTTTTCGACTTGCGATCTCTTGCGAGGATGTCGTCAAGAGACCGCTGGATCGCTTCGGGAACACGACATTCGCTGTCCTGCTTCGCCCGAGACGATTCCCTCCTCAAATTGTCCCAGGCCAGATCGATGGCCTTCTCCGCACACAAGGCGGAGCATAGCTTGATCATCCCCTCATCAAGGACAAGACGATCAGACGGCCCCACTGCGCGCTGGAAACTCAGAAAGGTTTGGATCCGCCAACTGTGCACTCGGGCTGCAACGGTTCCGTCTATCTGTGCAGAGGGCCCGAGGATCTTTTGGGCAGCATTGATCAGGTTCTGCGTGAAATCGGAGCTTACACCGGATTCGGGCGCAAGGAGCAAGAGCGTTGTCACAAGGGCGCTTTCTCGAAGGTATTGACGTGCGTACCGATCGGGTTTCTCGCCAGCCAGGCTCTCCAGCAATGCTCCGAGGCGAGCGAAGTCGATTTCCTCCTTCCTCTCGAGATCCTTGTCCATCAAGACCTCAAGCTGTGCCATCAGCCATGCCGCTGCGTACTCAAAGGTCTCGGTCCGTTTGGCAGCGTGCGCGCTCCAATGCATGTAGAACCGTTCGTATTCTCTCAGCGTCCACCATCCTGGGATGTGCCATCGCACGGCCGCCGCTTCGGACAACGAGCCCCAGAGAACAGCAGCCAGGGGAAACGATGGCCTGATTTCATTGTAGAATTCACCTGGAGGCACATATCCGCCCCAGAGCGATTTCGCGAGATCGTGCAAGAAGGCCATGCCTGCGGCTGTCTGCCGAGGAACGGGCCATGTACGCGCCGATTCCTGCGGAACGTAACCTTCCTTGAAGAACCAGCGTGTCGATTCCGGGAAGCGCAGGCGCTTGATACAGCCGTCAAAAGGGATATCCTGCCACGTTTCAGCCCGCACTTTCAGGCGGAAGACTCGGGCAAAGTCAAACCGGATGTCGTCTCTTACATCGACCAAGCTCGATAACAGCTCGCGATGATCATGCAACAGACGGCCATTTTCATGGATCTCATGGTCGAGCTCCTCGCACAGGGTCGTCAACAACCCCTCGCCCCAGTCCTTCTGCAATCCCCTGTGCAGAGAAAGAGCAGCCGTGCGGTCGAGTACTTGTCTTGGTGTTCCGCCAAGCCATCTGGCCGCCGAGTAATGGACTCTGGAGCCTTCGACCCCAGGCAGCATGAACTCCTTGAGCGTTGTTGGCGCCGCATTGGGGGGTGCATTGTTGCGGTCGAAGGTGATGGCCTCGAGCACGCTCTCGAGCGTGCGACCCTCCTCGTCCAGTCGAAACTTCAGCGCTTCGTCGACACGCAGCAGCCTGAGCTGGGCGCGCTGCGCCGGGGGGACCAGCTTTCTGAGGTTGTTGGCGGCAATCTCGATGCTCCGCTCCCGAATGACAGTCGCTTCGAGGGTTGCCATGGGGTCACCGGCAAGCGCGGCAAGCTCCCCCTGGCATTGGAGACGCAAGACGTCCTCTGCGATGCGCGTATTGCCGGCCACCAGAAAGAAGAGTCTTGGCGTCGCCACCATTCTAATGATTCGAAGCAATTCGAGACAGCGCGATGGAGCCAGATCGAAATCGTCGATCGGCAAGATGAAGACAGGGCCTTTTCGTGGGTCAGGAGCCGCAATCAGTTTCGCCAGATCATCCAGGAGCTCACCCAAGCGTCGATTCAGGTCCAGTCCCCCCTTCTCGCTCTGAAGCACCTCGTCCGAGTAGGCAGTCGGGTCGATTCGGGTGGCCCGGAGTGGGGCAATTCCAGTCCAGGCCCGTACCGCCGTGGACTGGAGCTCCCTGAGATGCATCACGATCTTCTCGTAGTTGTCTCTCTCATTGAAGATGGCCATTCGCGGCAACCGTTGACGGTCATCCAAGAAGGGGATCTTGGCTTCGATTCGCGTCAGAATCGCAGCCAGGATATTCGCGGTTCGCGGCAGGGGCTCCATATCCAACGTCTCGAGCAACACGAAATCGTTCTTTCGCTTCATCAGATCGGATACAGGATGCCCATCCGCAGGGCTATCTTCTTCAACTTCTTTTCGATTGTCGGAGAGGATAAGGTCCTGGATTGACAGCAGCACGGAGCTCTTCCCCATACCGCGGTCTCCGTCAATGAATGCGATCTGACTCCGCCTGTTGCGATCCAGCGCTTCTTGCCTGGAAGTGCCAAGCGCTTCAAGACTATTGAGGGCATCCAGGAGCAGCTCCGCCACCACCCCAACGGCGGCCTTCTGCTTTTCGGTCAGCTGCCTCCAACTGAACGGCAAGGCTTCCGGTCGGCGATGTCGTGGTATCGTTGGCTGTATGGGAGATGTTTGGGGCATGGTCGATCCTAACCCGGCGATGCCGGAATTGAAGAGATGAGGACGATCAGCGGATACGTGGTCCGCATCCTATCAGGCTGTGGATATGCCAAGCAGCCGGATCATGGTTGTCCATCTCAGGGGACGAGCCTCGATCAGGCAAGCTTTTTCAATTCTTGAGTGACTGATTTGATGTTCCTCACTTTGTCCAATTGATCGTGCCAATAGGAGCTGCCCGCTGCCGCAGCCAATCCCCCTACCAGAATATTGATCCATTCCGGCTGTAATCCCTGCAAGGCTGCCAGCCAATTCGCCAAATCCTTTGACTGAGCAAGCATCTGAAATACATAAAATTTGCATTGCCAAGCCAGAAAACATCCAATGATAGCGGCAATGCAACGGAGGATAAATATGCGTTGACGCTCAATCTTATCAAGTTGACTCTTCACCGAATAAGCAACGGAGTTGAGCTCTGCTGCTAACTCCTCTTTGGTTGAACTGGATAACTTCAGTCTTTCGTTGATCGCCTTGAGTGATGTCGTTATATCTTGAGCTTTCTTATCGATTTGATCAGCGGCAGATTTAACGGCTTCAATTCTTGTATTCAAATCCACATTTCCCATGGAAAACTCGGAGGAAAGCTTTAACGCGTCCTCAAGGGAGATGTTGCTTTTGGACCAGGTGAATCCAAACTGTTCCAGGAGACCGCGAAAGACTTCCAAGATGACTTCGACTGCTGCCGCCAAGACCAAGAACATGAAGAACAGCATTCCCAGGAGCCCAATCAGAGATTCCATTTTCGTTCTCCTTTTCTTATCTGTTTCAATTTGCCATTGGCTATGCCAATACCCCAGACAAAAAAGGTGCATCTCTCCTTCGGGTTCTCTGTGGTGATGTGGATAACTTGCTTTCAAAATCCCCTCAGGCTGAGGGTATCCAAAAAGGGGGGTAGCAAATCAAAGAGCACGGGAAGGCTGGCACCGCCTCTTGCCCGAGGGGAGAATGAAGGGCTCCATCGCGCTCCTTCAAAGAGATGGTTGGACTGAGGTGGTCTGCAGGGCGGGAGGCGGTCGTGGAATGACAAACGCCCCTGGGTGTCCGTAGCCGATCCTCAGTCCTGTATTGCTGTAACGCTAAGCGTGGGCCTCCGCCACGGCTGCCTGGTAATCGGCGCGGAGGGTTTCGTGGAGCTTGGCGTTTTGAAGCGCCAGGGCTCCGAATTCCGCCATGGACTGGGCAAGCTCGATCTCCGATTCGGAGAACTTCCGCGGTACCGCCGAATACAGTCGCAGCACGCCGATGATTTTATCCTTGAGGAAGACGGGTACCGAAAGAATGGACGCGATCCCTTCCTGCCTGGCCTGCTCCGGGTACTGGAGCCGTGAATCCGTCGCCGCATCCTGGATGGAAACCACCTCGCCCGTCATGCTGCTCGCGATGCTCTTGTCCATGTCGACCGGACCCTTGTTGAGATAGGCCGGGCTGAGGCCGCGCGAGCAAGCCAGCTCCAGGTGGCCGGTCGCGGGATCCAGAAGGCGCAGGGAGCAGGCTTTCACGTTGAGGATCCGCACCGCCCGGGTCACGATCAGCTCCAACACTTTCTCCGCGTCGAGCGTCGTCGAGAGCGCCTTCGCGACCTCCGTGACGGCCTTGAGATACTGGATCTCGTTGAAAGCCTGCTCGAGCAATCGGGCGTGGTCGATGGCGAGCGCCCCGTGCTCCGCCAGAGAGGTTGCGAATTCGATTTCTTCCGACGTGAACTGTTTCTCCTCGGTTGCATGCAGCTTCAGGACGCCGATGACCCGCCCCCTCACAATGATCGGAATCGAGAGGATCGAGACGATGCCTTCCTTCCTGGCGGCTTCGGGGTACTGGATTCGGGGATCGGTCCGCGCATCCCGGATGACGACCGTGCGCCCCACCATGGCTTCCGAAACGCTCAGCTCGGCCTTGACCGCCCCCTTTTTGAAGTAATCTTCGCTGAGACCATAGGATGCGACCAGCTCCAACGTCTTGCGTGCCTCGTCCATCAGCCGGATGGTGCATCCCTTGACGCCGAGCGCTTTCACCATGCCCTCGGCCAGTTTCTTCAGACGCTGCTCAACAGACAGCGTTGAGCCAATCGCCTTGCTCATTTCTTTATAGATTCCGTAGCATTGAGCTTCCATCGCCATGCTCGTCCTCCTTCGCTGCGGTCGCATTCAGAATTCACCACGCCGTGCCACGCTCCAAGACCCGTCGAGGTCTTGCGAGATAGGCTAATACAGCACTGCGAAAGCCATCAATCATACGAACGTGATGTCAGATGCTGGATGCCGGATAAACGCGCGCGGATGAAAGTCGTATTGCCTTAGGCACAACTTCTTGAGAGCGAGCGGAATCCACAGGCAATGAAGAGGGGCGGGAGCGTAAGGAACAGGATCGTCAACGTAATGCTTTGATTTTCATTATGGACAATCTGTGCTGCCAATACAAGAGACATCTCCGCAGTCTCAAAGAAGCAGCGGAGTCGACCGGAAGCATTCCTGATGCCGGGCTCTTTTTCAAGGATTTCGTCAGGGCAGACGGCACCCCGTCCATTCGGCGCTGCCTACGGCCTCCTGCAGGTTTTCGCCCATGATCCAGGAGAGCAGCGTCCACGCTCGGAGATAGTCGCGTCGGGCGCGGGCCAGGTTGACTTTTGCCGTCAGCACATCCGTTTCGGCGTCGTCGACTTCGAGCTTGGTCTTGACGCCCGCGCTATATCCGGTTTCGGCCATGGCCAAGAGCCGTTCCGTCTGGGTGATGGTCGCCTCCAGCCCCTTGATGATCTGAATGGCCTCATCCACGCCATTGATGGCCGACCTGGCTTCGAGCGCAATCTGGTCGAGCAGCCGTTTCATCTCGTATTCCGTCGTGGCCAGACGGCTCTTGGCCTGGATCACCTGGCCCTTGGTCTTCAAGCCGTCAAAGATGGGAAAGGAGAGGTACACGCCCGCATCCCAGTAATTGCCGGGGACATCGCTGTTCAAGTCCCCGATCGCCGAGCGTCCCGCATTGGCTTTGAAATCGAGCCGCGGCCGGGCGTTGCCTTTTGCGACTTTGATCAGCTCCTTGAACACCCCGACCCGGCTTTCATAGAACGCCACTTCCGGCCGATTCTCCTGGGCGCGCTGCAGGACTTCGGGCAGCGGGAAGGGGGCCTTGAGCGAGCACTGCAGGGGACCCTTGACCTCAAAGTCCTCCTCGATCCCCATGTAGTACCGAAGCCTGTCCGTTGCCAGCTTGATATCGTTTTCGGCCCGCGTCAGGGCGGGTTGTGCGTTGGTGAGAGCCACCCGGGCGGAAAGGACGTCGTAGTCGGTTGCAACTTCCGCCTGGTGTCTGCGGGTCGCTTCGTCAAGGTGGCGCTGCTTTTGAGCGACATTGTCGCTCGCGACCTTGGCCAGCTCCAGCGTCAGCAGGAGGTCATAGTAGGCCGTTGCAGCCTCGCGCACGGCCAGCTGCCGTGCTTCCCGATACTGCTGCTCGGTGGCTTCCCGGTCATGCTTCGCCGCTTTGATGGCCGCCCCAATCTGCCCCCAGGTGAAGAGGGCTTGGGTGAGATTCAAATTGGCGTTGTAGCCGTTGTAGGTGAGTCCTTTGCCGGGAGCGCTGCTCACGTTGTCTTTCAGTCGCACGGCGGAGGCGTCGAGCTTGAGCTGAGGCAGCGCTGCGGCACGTTCTTCGACGTATCGGCCTTCGGACTGCTTCTTGCCCTCCCCGGCAATCAGGACATCGCGGCTGTAATCCAGGGTGAGCTGCAGCGCCTCATCGATCGTAATGACCCGTTGAGCCATGGCCTCCGCGGCAAGAGAGGCAAAGACGAGGTGGCCAGCAAGAACGATGAATCCGAACAATCGCATGGTAAGTCCTCTATGAAAGTACCTTCAATGGGCTTGCCTGGCGAAGAGCCTGGAAAGGTCGTCAAAGAGCGTGTACACCACGGGTACGACGACCAGGGTGAGCAGCGTCGAGGTGATGAGCCCGCCGATGACGGCCCTCGCCATGGGGGCGCGCATCTCGGCTCCCGGCCCGAGCGCCATGGCCAGGGGCAGCATCCCGAAGATCATGGCCATGGTGGTCATGATGATGGGCCGAAGCCGCGTCCGTCCCGCTTCGATCAGGGCCTCCCGTCGCTGGAGACCCTGCTTCTGGAGCACTTTGGCGTAATCCACGAGCAGGATGGCGTTTTTGGTCACGAGCCCCATGAGCATGATGAGCCCGATGAGCGACATGATGTTCAGCGTGTCCCCCGTGAAGAAAAGCATCACCACGACTCCGACCAACGACAGCGGCAGGGACATCATGATGGAAAGCGGGGCCAGGAAGCTCTCGAACTGCGCCGCCAGGATGAGATAGATGAGAATCACCGCCAGCGCGAGGGCCTCGAAGATGTAGCGGAACGTCTCCGCCATGTCCTCGGCCTCACCACTCCACGAGATGACATACCCCGGCGGCAGCTGAACGTCGGCGACCCGCTTGCGAATGGCCTCGATCGCATCGCCCAGGGGCACGCCAACCGGGCTTGCGGAAAGGGTTACCTTGCGCCGCAGGTCCAGCCGCTGGATCTTCGCCGGAGACAGATCCATGCGAAACTGGGCGATGTCCCCCAGGGGCACCAGGGCTCTTTCGCCGTTTTGTTGCGGGGAGAGGAGCGTGAGGCGGGTCAGCTGCCTCGGGTTGCGCCGGTAGGAATCAGGCAGACGAACGCGCACGTCGTAGGAATCGCCGTCCTCGTCTTCGTAGGTGGTGGCGGCCTTGCCCCCGAGAAGTGGCCCCAGGGTGTCGACGACCTGTCCCGTGGACACGCCGACGTCGACGGCCCGCGCCCGATCCACGACCACGCGGACTTCGTTCTTTTCCTGGTCGAGGCTGGACTGCACGTCGGTTACGCCCGGGACCTCGGCCATGATGCGCTTGAGCTTATCGCCGTATTCCTTCAGGATATCGAGGTCGTCCCCCCGGAAGTTCATGTTGATGGGCGCGCCCTCGTGCATGCTGCCCGCCATCCGAACGCTGGGAATGATCCCCGGAATGTCCTGAACCCCCGCGCGTGTTAGATTTTCGAGCTGCTCCTGGGTGACGTCGCGCAGGTGCTGGTCCTCGAGCTTGACGTAAATCTGGCCCTCGCGGACGGTCCCCGCCTCGCCGGCTCCCACCGTGGTGTAGGTGAGAGCGATGCCGGGCAGCTTGCTCAGCGCCGTGAGGATGGCTTCGGTTCGCCCCCGGCTTTCCTCGATTCCTGCATCCGGCGCGGCCGTGAAGTTCACCTGGTATTCGCCGCGGTCGTAGGTGGGCATGAAGGAGCTCCCCAGGTGCGGCGCGAGAAAGAGCGCCCCCACAAACGCGGCCGTGCCCATCGCCAGGATGGATTTCCGGTGATCCAGCGCCCAGGAGATCACGTGGCGGTAGCCGTCGGAGACGCGATCAAAAAGCTGATTGAAGCGATCCAGCAGCCGGTAGAGCCAGTTGCGGCGTCGCCCTCCTCCCGAGCCCGCACCGTGATGAGAGCCCTCGACGTCCGGGTCCACCCATTTGGAGGAAAGCATCGGGTCCAACGTGAAGGAAACGAACAGGGAAACCAGAACCGCGAAGGTCACCACGATCCCGAATTGATAAAAGAAACGACCGACGATGCCTTTCATGAATGCGACCGGAATGAAAACGGCCACGATCGTGAAGGTGGTGGCCATGACCGCGAGTCCGATTTCCGATGTTCCCTCGATGGACGCCCGGACGTGGTCCTTCCCCTGTTGCAGATGTCGGACGATGTTCTCCCGCACCACGATGGCGTCGTCGATCAGGAGCCCGATTGCAAGCGAGAGCCCCATCAGGGTCATGACGTTCAGCGTGAATCCCAGGGCCATCATGATGATGAACGAGCTGATGACGCTGATGGGGAGTGTGAGGCCCGTGATCACGGTCGAGCGCCAGGAATTGAGAAAACAGAACACGATGAGGATGGTGAGAAGACCGCCGATGAGGAGCGTCATTTCGACGTCGTGGACCGATTCGCGGATAAACTTCGACCCGTCCCGGACCACCTCGATCTTCGCGGTTTCGGGGATTTCCTTGCTCAGGGTCGGAAGGAGCGCCTTGATGCCGTCCGCGACCGCCACGGTGTTGGCCCCGGACTGTTTCAGCACGTTCAGGGCAACGGCCGGAGCGCCATTCACGAGGGCCAACGACCGCTGCTCCTCGATGCCGTCCTGGATGTGAGCGATCTCCTTGAGCCGAACCGGGTGGGCCCCGCGCCAGGCCACCACCATTTCCGGGTACCCGGAGACTTCCTTGGGCTTCCCCGCGATGCGCACGGGCAGCTCGTGGCCTTCCCGGTTGAGGCGCCCGAGGGGCGTGTTGACGTTTTCCTTGAAAAGCCCCGCGATCACCTCGTCGACACCGATTTCAAGCGATTCCAACCGCCTCGGGTCGAGCCAGACGTTGACCTCCCGTTTGGCCTGCCCGACGAGATCGACGCGCCCGACTCCGGGAGCGTTTTCGAGCCGCCGCTTCACGCGCTTTTCAACCAGGGTCGTGAGGTCCCGCGCGCTCAACGTTTCCGACCGGACGGCCAGCGACACCACCGGAGCTGCCGAAAAATCGAGCTTCTGGATCACCGGCTCTTCGGAGTCCTTCGGAAGCTCCGCCCGGATGGCGTTGACCTTTGCGCGCGCTTCCTGCGCCGCTTCGTTGATGCGCGTCTCGAGGGTGAACTCGACGATGATCAGCGAGACGTCTTCCTGCGACGTGGAGGAAATGTGCTTCACTCCCTGGACCGGGTTGATCGCCTCCTCGATCTTTCGGGTCACTTCCCGCTCGACGGACTCGGGGGATGCCCCCTTGTACGTGGTGGTGATGCTGAGCACAGGGATTTCGACGTCTGGGTACTCGTCGATGTTCAGGTGCCGGTAGGAGAAGACGCCCAGGATCACGAGGGTCAGCATCATGACGGAGGCGAATACCGGACGCCGGATGGAGAGCTCGGAGAGGACCATCAGCTGGCTCCTTCCTGCACTACGGAAGAAGCCCGGGCCGGGGCCGGCATGCTTCCGGTTCCCTCGGGGGCCGAGGAATCGATGACGCGCACCCGCTCGCCTTCACGAGTGTTGAATCCGCCGCGGATCACGACGAGATCGGAAGAGCGTCGTGTAGGGAAAGAGTGTAGATCTCGGTGGTC
>CALBZH010000274.1 GCA_937889795.1 uncultured Syntrophobacteraceae bacterium
ATATCCACTCGTGACTGGAGTTCAGACGTGTGCTCTTCCGATCTCTTCGAGGCGGGTGGGACCTTCGAAGTCTCTCACACGGCCATACGCGACGCGGCGGGGGACTATGCGGGCACCATCGGTGTGCTGCTCGACATCACGGGGCGCAAACGGGCTGAGGACAAGCTGCGGACCTCCCTCGAGGAAAAGGAGTCCCTGTTGAAGGAGGTGCATCACCGGGTCAAGAACAACCTCCAGGTCATCAGCAGCCTGCTGCAGCTGCGGGCTCGCAAGGTCCAGAACCCGGAGGTTCTTGGCTTCCTGCGAGACACTCAGAACCGCGTCCGATCCATGGCGCTGCTGCACGAGACCCTCTACCGGTCGGGCAACCTGGCGCGGGTCAGTCTCCCCCAGTACGTGAAAAACGTCTGCACCCACGTCGCCCGCTCCTACGCCTCCGGCGCACCGGGAATCCGGCTGCGTCACGAGATCGCCGATGTGAGCCTGGATGTGGATCTGGCCATCCCCATCGGCTTGATCATCAACGAGCTGGTGTCCAACGCCTTCAAGCACGCCTACCCTCATCGGAGGAAAGGCGAGATTCTCGTCGAGCTGCTGCCGGCACCCGAAGAGCAACTGCGGCTTCGCGTCTCGGACAGTGGTGTCGGAGTGGCCCCCGAGGTGGATCCGCGGCGTGCCGAGACGCTCGGGCTGCTTTTGGTTCGCAATCTTGCCCGCCAGCTGGACGGCCAGATGTCCGTTTCCGGCGGCAACGGGACCGTTTTCGAGATCGTTTTTCCTGCTCAGGCCAAATGAAAGGCGACGTTGGATGGAGCCGACCCGAATCCTGATCGTTGAAGACGAGACCATCGTCGCCCTGGATATCCAGGATCGTCTCGAAGACCTGGGGTACCAGGTCGCGGGCGTAGCGGATCGGGGCGAGGATGCGTTGGCCTTGACGGCGTCCACACAGCCCGATCTGGTGCTCATGGATATTCAGCTCAAAGGGCAGATGGACGGGGTTGCGGTCGCGGAGGAAATTCGCCGGTGCTGGCAGATTCCAGTGGTCTTTCTCACGGCCTTCTCCGAGGACAGCACCCTCCAGCGTGCTAAGGTCACGGAGCCGTTCGGCTACATTATCAAGCCTTTCGAAGACCGAGAGCTCCATGCCACCATCGAAATGGCACTTTACAAGCACCAGGCTGAACGACGGCTTCGGGAGAGCGAGGAGCGGTTCCGCTCGCTGTTCAACAGCATTAACGATGCGGTGTTTGTGCACGAGCTCGGCCCCGATGGGCAGCCGGGGCGCATCGTTGAAGTGAATGACGTGGCCTGTCAGCGATTGGGCTACACACGCGAGGAGCTGCTGCGGATGGTCCCGATCGACGTCGACGCCCCCGAAACGCTCAGTTCCTTGCCGGCCGTTCTGGATCGGCTGCGTGCGGAAGGCCATGCCATGTGGGAAGGAGTCCACGTGTCCAAGGACGGGCGGCGAATTCCAGTTGAGATCAGCGATCGCTTGTTCGAGCTTCGGGGCGGCACCTTTGGGGTGGCAACGGTTCGGGACGTCACGGAGCGCAAGCAGGCCGAAGCGGAAAACCAGCAACTGCGCAATTACCTGACCAATATCATTGACTCCATGCCTTCCCTGCTCGTCGGGGTGGACATGAATGGCCGCGTGACCCAGTGGAACGCCGCCGTCCGAGCGAGAACAAAGATCGGCGCGGAGGAAGCAAAAGGGCAGCCCCTGGAACGGGTGCTTCCATGTCTGGCTCGTCATTTGGACAAAGTGCACGAAGCACTCCGCGACGGGAGCGTGCGGGTGGAATCCAAGATTCCTGGAATCGTCGACGGGGAGGTGCGCTACGAGGATGTAACGGTCTATCCTCTCAAGACCAGCCACATTGAAGGCGCGGTGATCCGAGTGGACGACGTAACGGAACGGGTTCGTATTGAAGAGATGATGATTCAGTCGGAGAAGATGCTCTCGGTCGGGGGGCTGGCAGCCGGGATGGCCCATGAGGTCAACAACCCGCTGGGTGTGATCCTCCAGGCGACTCAAAACGTCCAGAGGCGGCTCTCAACCGATCTGCCGGTCAACGTTCGAGTGGCGGCAGCGTGCGGCACGAGTCTGGAGAGAATCCGGAAGTACCTGGAGCTGCGGGAGATTCCCACCTTTCTCGAGGACATTAGGGAAAGCGGGCAGCGGGCTGCCGAGATCGTGTCGAACATGCTCAGGTTCAGTCGCAAGTCCGAAGGCGGAGGAGCGCCGACCGATCTGGCCGAGCTTCTTGACAAAAGCGTGGCGTTGGCAGCCAGCGATTACGACCTGAAGCGATGCTACGATTTCAGGCGGATCGAGATCGTGCGGGAGTACGAGTCGGGTTTGCCCCCGGTTATATGCCAGGCGGGAAAGATCCAGCAGGTGTTTCTAAACATCCTCCGCAATGGCGCCGAGGCCATGAAGGATGTCTGCGATCAGGGGAACGCTCCCCGATTCATTCTTCGCGTGAGGGGGGAAGGCGCTTCGGTGTGCGTTGAGATCGAGGACAACGGTCCGGGAATGGACGAGGCGGTTCGCAGACGGGTGTTCGAGCCGTTTTTCACCACGAAGCCGCCGGGAATTGGCACCGGTCTCGGCTTGTCCGTTTCCTATTTCATCGTGACGGAAAACCACGGGGGAGCCCTGTCCGTGGTATCCCGTCCAGGGGCCGGGAGCCGCTTCATCGTCACGCTTCCGGTTGAAGGAGTACGGGGTTGAGCGAAATGAGAAGGAGCGTTCTCATCGTGGACGATGAGGTGAGCATCCGGCGAAGTCTTCGTGCGTACCTCGAGGACGAAGGCTTTGAGGTCCTGGATACCGGCACGGCCGAAGCGGGCCTGAAGGTTCTCTCCACAGCCCCCGCGGACGCTGTGATTGTGGATATGCGGTTGGCGGGAATGGACGGGAACTCTTTTATCGAAATGGCGCATGACATTCGTCCGCAAGCCCATTTTTTCATCTACACGGGGTCGGTCGGATACCAGCCACCACCCAGTCTCAGAGCCATCGGCATTGGCGAAGAGCAAGTCTTTCAAAAACCCCTGAGAGACATGTCGCTGCTTGTCAAGGCAATGCGACAACGCATGGACGCGAGGCGAAAGGAATGAAAGAGGCAATCACGCTCCTGACCATTGATGATGAAGAGCCTGTCCGCCGAAGCATCCGCGGATTTTTCGAAGATTCCGGATTCCGTGTCTTGGAGGCCGGTGACGGGCTCACGGGTTTGGCGGTCTTCTGGAAAGAACAGCCCGATCTGGTGCTGGTGGATCTCCGAATGCCGGGCATGAGCGGACTGGATGTCATCGATGTCCTGAGCAAGGAGGCCCCGGGGGCTCCTGTCGTGGTTCTTTCCGGGACCGGCGTGATCGGAGATGCCATTGAGGCCATTCGCAGAGGGGCATGGGACTACGTCGCGAAGCCCATCGCCGATCTGGCCCAGCTCGAGCACGTCGTCAGCATGGCGTTGGAGCGGGCCCGGCTGCGGGAGGAAAGCCGCAGGTACCAGGAGCACCTGGAAGAGGAAGTAGCCCGTCGCACCCGGGATCTGCGGGTGCTCAACGAGCGCCTCAAGAAGATGGTTCGGTCCACGCGAGCCATCGCGGCCTGCACGTCCCTGAAGGATTTGGCGCGTCAGCTCGTCCACGAACTTGCGATCATCCTGGAGGCGGAAGGAGGGAGTCTTCACCTTACTGAGAACGGTACTCTGAAATTGGCTCACAGCCAGGGGACCAAGCAGCCCAGAGCGGAGCTGACGATGGCGGTTCTGACGGATTCCGTTCTCGGGAGAGCCTTGTCTGAAAAGGCCGTGGTTCTGACCCACGACCTTGACTCGGCTGGAATCATGGTGTCAGGGGAGTGGGCCGGGTATCAGGACGGCTTTCTCATGGCCATCCCGCTTCTCGCTGGCCAGGACCAGGTCCTGGGACTTCTGACCGTTCATGGAAAGGGCGTGCTGTCTCTGACGGAACAGGATCAAGAAATCATTGACCTGCTCGCATCCTACAGCTGTGAGGCCATTCGGGCAGCCCGGGCCGCTGAGCAGGTGCGCGAGAGCGAGGCAAACCTCAGAGCCATCATGGATGCGCTCCCTGAGCCGGCCTTTTTGATTGACGCTCAAGAGACTCTGATCCTCGCCAATCAGGCTTTCGCTGAGCGATTCGGCAAGCGCTAGATCGGAAGAGCGTCGTGTAGGGAAAGAGTGTAGATCTCGGTGGTCG
>CALBZH010000275.1 GCA_937889795.1 uncultured Syntrophobacteraceae bacterium
CTTTGATTCCCCCCTCAAGGGGGGTTGGGGGGTGTTCTCTTGCCCGGCATAACTTCTTTGACAGAGCGCTAGCCCTCGGCCTTCTGAAATACCTGGTGCCCCCACAGCCATTCGTCGCGCCAAAACTCACGGAAGCCCAGCTCCGAGAGGCGCTTCAACGTCGGCTGAAAATCCTGGACGATGTGGTGCGGCCGGTCCTCGTCCTGTTCGGCATGAAAACGACCGTAAAGAAGTCCACCCGGTTTCATGGCGCGCCACAGAAGGTCCACGGTTCCGACCGGGTCGGCCAGGTGCTCGAAAACATCCATGGCACACACGATGTCGAAGGCGCCGTCGGGCAGTGCTGTCTCCTTGAGATCCAGGTAACACCCGGTAAGACCCCGCTGTTCCAGACGCCAGCGGCAGAGCTGGAGCATCGTCGAGCTGATGTCGGCGAGAGTCACGTTGAACCCGTTGTGAGCAAAAAGGATGGCGCCGGAGCCCACTCCTGACCCGAAATCCAGAAAATCCTTGCAGCCTTGAGCCTTGGCAAGCTCCATGGCCAGCACGTAGGAAAGCGGCGAGTTGTCATCGCTCAGCGTGTGCCACCACATGAGCTCATACATCATGGCTTGGCTCTGATCGTAGAACCGCTCGATGGCCTGGGGGTCCTGACCCGTGACCCCGGTTCCCCATTCCCCCTTGAGGTCCTTCAGAGCCTCGGTGCATCTGCGCCGGACGACCTCCGAATCGTTCGTACCGGTGTAACGGCAGAGCTCCGCGATGATGCTCGCCGAAAGGTCTTTGAGCCCGGGCAGAATAAGCGCATCCTGCCAGAGCTTGCGGTGCTCGGCGAGCAGAGTTTCCTGTCTCTCCTGGAATTGCTCACGGCTGAGCTCGTGGTGCTCGACCATCTGCCATAAGTCTTTGAGCTGGTCTGGGAGCAGCTTCGTCATGTCCTGTTACCCCTGTGTCAAAGGTATCTGCCCTGCGACGACCCCTATCGGTGAAAGAGGGCGCTGCACCCAATGTAGCCGGCGATGAGGATCAAGACGACCCCGTAAAGGTTGAGGGTCAGGGTGGAAGCCCCCTCCCGCCACCAGCCCATGACGGACCGGACCTGGTCGGGTGGCGCGCAGAGCAGGTAGAATCCTTTGAGGAGTGCGATCGAGCCGAGAAGCACGTACAGAGAGAACAGGCTGGGGTCGACGATTCCGCTGAGAAGCAGGACACCGCCGATGCAGAGCGGCAAAGACGACAGAATTCGCACATCGGTGTCGGTGAGCGTCTTTCGAAAGAGGCTGCGCGTGCAGGCAGGGCAGCAGATCAATCCCGTCCCAGTGAGGGCCGATGCGGCGGCGATGAACAGAAGCAATGGTCTCATGGTTTCTCCTCAGTTGTGAGTCAATGAAGCTCCTTGTCCCGATCGATATTCCTCCAGGCATCGCTTTCGCCATTCCTGGACGGCTTCCTCGATATGCTTTCGGTGCCCTTTGGTGCCGCCAAGCCCTTTGCGGCCGAAGTGGAAATTGATCTCGATAAAGACGGGATCCCCCGAGTCCGGAAACATGAGGTCGAAGCCCGCCACGTCGATTGCGGCGCGACGACACAGCTCTTGGACCGCGCTGACCCCTTTGGCTTGAAGATCGGGGTGGATCTCATAGTCGATCCGCCCGCCGCGGCACACATTGTTGTAAAACTGACCGTCCCCGATGCGAAAATAGCTGATGGCTCTGGCTCCGTAAACGACCACTCTCAGATCCATGCCGCCGTGGTCGACCCACCGCTGGATCAGAAGCGGCTTGTCCGACGGAAGCCGGGTCAGGCCGCGAAGAAGGTCGCCAAGCTCCCGGACCGGAAAGACGCTGCTTCCGCCTCCTCCGGTGTCTCCCTTCAGAACGAACGGGAATGCCCAGGGAAGCTCCTGCTCGCCGACAAAGGCCCGTAAGTGCTCCGGACTTTGGAAAATGCGGGTCTCGGGATGCCTGACGCGCAATTGGGAAAAGAGTACCGCCTGGCGGGTCTTTCCGCAATAGTCGAACTGAGCCCCAAGGCGAGGGAACCATCTGCGGCAACAGGCGACCAGGGACCCATAGCGCCATGGAGCGACGTAGTTGGGCAGGAGCACGCCGGCGGCACCACTCAAGAGCGCTCGGACGGCAGGATCTTCCGCCAATGTGAAGGCAGGGAGGTTCACGTCCAAAGGGATTTCGGGGCGAAACGAGACGAAATAGGGTGTCGAAGGCAAAGACGTGCTGTCTGAAACGGGATCCGGCCAGCGGATGCTAGGCGGCTCAATCTTTGTGCTCAAGGCACCGGCTCTTTCCATAGATGATCGGTCACGTCCTCAGGAACAGCCGCTCGATGTCGCGCAGGGACAGCTTGACCCAGACGGGGCGTCCATGCGGGCAAGTCGCCGAGACGTCCGTTTGGTCCAAGGATTCGAGCAGATGCCGAATGGCGTCGGGGTGGAGGCGGTCCCCGGCTTTGATGGCGTCATGACACGAACCGCTCTTAGCCAGGCTCGCCACAAGGTCCCAGCTCGGACGGCTGTCCTCCTCGAAGCCCGTTTCGACCAATTCACGCACCACGAGGTCCGGGGGGCGGTGGCTCAAAGCCGCGGGCATCGCATGAATGACAAACGAATCCCCCCCAAAAGGCTCGATTTCGAACCCGATCTCCACGAGTCGATCCATCCACCGTTTGAGCTTCATGGCCTGCATGGGGAGCAGGTCCACAACGACGGATCTTAGGAGTCGCTGTGCGGGCTTGCTCTCGGATTGGGATGAGAGGGCATCGAAGAGAATCCGCTCATGGGCTGCGTGCTGGTCGACCAAAATCAGACCGTCCGGTGCCTCGAGCAGAATGTAGGTGTTGGCAAGCTGGCCCAGGACCGGCAAGCGGGAAAAGAACCGCTCCGGTCTGGTCTCGTGCTCGTCGGGACCAACGGGCGCGGGCAGAGTCCTGCCCTCCTGCGATTCGGGACGTCGGAAGGGGGCAAGGGGAGCGGGAAAGACCGTTTGCTGAGGGGGGAGTGAGGTTTCAGGGGCCGCTGCGCGGGCCGCAGGCCCGGCCAATGCGGTTTGCGGTTCGAGAAAGGAGGCCGGCTTGCTCCAGGCGGACCGCTGATACGCCGGCGCTGCCTCGGGTCGAGGGGCCATGAGCGGAACGCTCCCCAGCCCCGTCAGTGCCGACCTCACGGCATTCCGTACGGCGTCGAGGACTTCGCCGGGGTTTCGGAAACGGACTTCGCGCTTGGTCGGATGCACGTTGACATCCACGAGCAGCGGATCCAGATCGAGAAAGAGGATCACGACGGGATACTTCCCTTTGGGGAGAAGCGTTTCATAACCGCTCAAAATGGCGTGGTGGAGGGTTCGGTCACGGACGGAGCGGCCGTTGACATAGGCGAAAATCGATTGGCCCGTAGCCCGATGAACATCGGGAGGACTCAGCAGCCCTTCTGTCCGGATCGCTCCGTCCAGGGTCGCCATGGGCCGCAGCCTGGCATGGACGTTTCCCCCGAGAGCCTGGCCCACTCGGGCCGCCAGCGAGCGGGCCTGGGGGAAGTCGTACAGCATCCGGTCCTGATGGGCCAATTGGAAATGAATGTCGGGGTGGGGCATGGCGAGTCGAAGAAACTGGTCGTTGATGTAGGCCGTCTCGGTTTCGACGGTTCGCAGAAACTTGCGTCGGGCCGGGAGATTGAAGAAGAGGTCCCGAACGACAACCTGAGTTCCCGCCGGACAGCCTACCTCTTTGACCTTCTTCAGAACACCCCCTTCGACGATGACTTGCGTTCCCGAAACAGCGCTCGCCTCCCGGGTGGTTAGCTCAAAACGGGATACTGCCGCAATGCTGGGGAGTGCTTCACCTCGGAAGCCCAAGGAATGAATGGATTGCAGATCGGCGCTTGAGCGGATCTTGCTCGTCGCGTGACGCTCAATGGAAAGGAGCGCATCTTCCTGGGCCATCCCGGTCCCGTTGTCCAGGACGCGGACTTCCTTGCGGCCGCCCTGGGTCACGGCCACCGAGATCCTGCGACCCCCGGCGTCGATGGCATTCTCCACGAGCTCCTTCACCACGGCAGCGGGTCGCTCCACGACTTCGCCCGCCGCGATCTGGTTGCACAGGGTGTCCGGTAGGACGGCAATCCTTCCCATCGCATTCCCGCTTTACATTTGAGGCCATCTCATCTATTCACAGTGCTATCCTGCAAAGCACGTTCTGTGCTCCCGGCTCGTTTCGCTGCTCCGGAAATGCCTGTCTCAACGTCCATGACCTTCATGAAGGCACTATCCGGTGAGAGCTGGAGGAACGGAGGCTCCGGCGAGGGGCAAGGCCTCGGGAACATTGACCTTCCTCGCCCTCGTGCGCAGGACCGGCGGTATGACGAACCATCATCGGCAAAGCACTTTCCAACAGAACGAGCTCCCGGGTATGGAATCGAATCCTTACCAGCGTCTCATTGACCTGCTGAGCAATATTCTCGAAGCGTACACCACGGCCTTCTTCCTTCTCGATCCCAAGGCCAGGAGGCTGAACATGGCCGCGTCGCAGAGTCTCAGCAAGTTCCTGCCCGAGAGCGTGTCCATGCCGCTCGACCAGAGTGGGATCCTGGCCCAGACGCAGAAGGTTGGGCAAACGATCCATCTCGACAAGCTGCAGGAGAACGCACTCAATCTGTCGACGACCGTTCCTTTTTATCGTGAGGGGGAGTCTCACATCAAGGGTGTTTTCGTCGTACCGGTGGGAGACGGGAAAGGCGTGCTTTATGTCGATACGAAATACGCCTGGGGCTTCAACGACAAGCAACAGAAGTGGATCCGGGAAGTTGGAGGCGTGCTCGAGCACCTTCTCGAACGGCAGGGCTGTCTGGCGCAGCAGGAAGGCTACGCGCAGCTTTTCGATTTTTGGCATCGTCTGGACCAAGCTGGCTTCTCAGAGGACGCGCTGGATGCGTATTGCCAGGCTTTGGTCGACGAGAGCGCGAAGTTTCTCACAGCCGATTATGGATTTCTAGCCATCCGGGATCCTGAATCCCCGTATTTTCACACCGTGGCCGCGACCCAAAGCGTTCCCCGGGGTTTGGTCAACCAGAACTATGCGATCGGGCAAGGGCTCATCGGGTGGGTTTTTCAGAACCGCAAGAGCCTGCAGATCACCAAGCTCAACCCCAATACGGCCGACCATTTTCTGCTTGTGTCCACCGAGGCGTTTCCCCATCAGGGGACCTTTTGGAGCCTGCAGAGTGAAATGTCCCTCGGGCACACCGTGTCGCTTTCCTTTCTGACCCGACAGCCACGGGAGTGGAGCAGCGAGGAGCAGTACGGCGTCACGCATGTTCTCGAATATTCGAAGCTTCGCCTGGAGCATTGTTGCTTCAGCGAGGAATGTCACCACCTGAGGACGTACGACCTGTCTTCGGGCCTTTTGAACGGGCTGACGTTCGAGGGTCGGGTGGACGGGATTGTCGCTTCGTCCATGCAGAACAGCACGCCCCTGGTCCTGGCCCTCATCCAATACGAGCCGTGGCAGATCCTGTTCACCAAGGTCCCGCCACGGGACGTCCGCAGGTGGCAAGTAGAGATGGTCAACGCCTTGTGCAAGGACCTCCCGCCGTCGGTTCTGGTCGGTCAGCTCGCGGAGAACCGTTTTGGCTTCCTTTTGCCCGGCATGACGACGCTCGAGGCGGAGCCTCACCTGGCTGAGCTGGCGGAAAAGGCGCAGCGTGTGATCAGCTCCAAGGTCAGGGGCATTCGGCTCCTGTCTTACATCGGCATGGCGGGATTCCCCCAGGATGGGACGCGTCCCGACGAGCTCTGGCCGATCGCCAACAATCGTCTCTACGCCTCGTTTCGGCCCACCCAGCGATCGGAGAAATCCGCCAAGGCAGGGCAATAAACGATTGACCGGGTTCGGCATTGTCTATAGACTCTACGCCCGTTGACCCAGTGCTGATGGATAGACAGACAAGAAGGACCATCCATGTTTGAACGATTCTTCGGGTACTTCTCCAAAGATCTCGCCATGGATCTCGGTACAGCGAATACATTGATCTATTTGAGAGGGAAGGGCATCGTTCTCAATGAGCCTTCGGTTGTCGCCATCAACCAGGACACGCATCAGGTGATTGCGGTCGGGCACGAAGCACGAAGCATCATCGGGCGCCATGGCCAAAGGATCGTCACGATACGGCCTCTGAAAGACGGCGTGATCGCTGACTTCGAAGTGACCAGCGTGATGATCAAGTACTTCTTGCTCAAAGTGCTGAAGCGACGTCAGCTGGTGCGACCTCGACTGGTCGTTGCGGTTCCGACGGGAATCACGTCCGTGGAGAAGCGGGCGGTCATCGAAGCGGCGGAGCAGGCCGGGGCCCGTCAGATCCATCTCGTGGAAGAGCCCATGGCCGCAGCCATCGGCACCGGGCTGCCGATCGACCAGCCTTTCGGGAACATGATCGTGGATATCGGAGGGGGCACGACCGAAGTGGCCGTGATTTCCATGTTCGCCGTGGCGTACAGCGAATCGGTGCGCGTGGCGGGTGACGAAGCCAATGAAGCCATTCTTCGCTACATCCAGCGTGAGCGGCAGATGATCATCAGCGAAACACTGGCGGAAACCGTCAAGATGAAAATCGGGACGGCGGCTCCCCTGGATGCTCCCGAATCCATCGACATCACTGGGAAAGAGATCCTCACCGGCATCCCCAAGACCTTTTCCGTAACGGATGAAGAAATTCGCGAGGCCATCAAAGAGCCCATCTTTTCGATCGTGGAAGCGGTGAAGCGAGCCTTGGAAAAGACACCCCCGGATCTGGCCGCCGACATCCACGATCGAGGCTTCTGGCTTGCCGGGGGCGGCGCCTTGATTCGGGGGCTGGACCGACTCCTCAACGACATCACGAGCCTCAAGGTCAACATCGCGGACGATCCCCTCACCGCCGTCGTGCGCGGAGCCGGTGCCGTCATCGACCACACGGACCATTACCGCCAGGTCTTCATCAACTAGAGAGCCATTTGACATCCAGCGGGTTGCGCGGTGGGGCTCGGTGGTAGCGGACCTTCGGATAACCCACCATGAGCATCCCCGTCACAGCTTTGTCCTGAGGAATTCCCAGGTATTCCGGAAGCTTCGGGTATTGCTGCGCGCAGATTTGCGTGAACCCTGCCCAGCAGGTCCCAAGACCCAGGGTCGGTGCATAGAGCTCCACGTATTCCAGAGCCAGACAGGTGCTGATCAGGGCCGGGCGCAAGTCTTTGGAAGCGTAGGCCACGACCAGGTGCGGGGCCTTGCGGAGGATGCGATCGTCGCCTCGCTCCCATGCCTTGACGATGCCGGGCATGTGCCACTGGTTGGCGGCCTCCGGCTGCTCTTCAATTGTCTTCCGCATCCATTCGAGAACAAAACCGCATACCGATTCGAGGGGTCCCCGGCCTTCGACGACCAGGTAGGAAATTCCCTGGGAATTGTGGCCCGATGGGGCGTAGCGGGCGATATCGAGCAACCGAAGCAGCATGTCTTTGGGAACGGGATTTGACTCGTAACACCGGATGGAGCGTCGTGACCGGAGGAAATGGTAGGCGGTGCCAGGGTCGACAATGGGCTGCGGGGGGAGTGTCTCGTGCGACGAAAATGGACTCCGCACGTTGTCGAGCGCGCCTTTCGGACACACGGCCACGCAATGGCCGCAGGCAAGGCAAAACTGGGCTGAACGGTCCCGAACGTAGGGTCCCCGTTCGGCATCAAGGGCGAGGATCCCGATCGGGCAAACCGCTACGCAGATTCCGTCCCGATCGCAGGCATCGAGATTCACTTTCAACAATCCCATTTCATGCTCCCTGTTGTACGGTCTCGTTGGACATCAACGTGTAGCTGTCCTTGTTTCCAGTCCGCTCCTTCCGTCCGCGGCAGGCAGTGTGCCAGGCAGCCCGGTTTCGGAGGCAAATATCAGCGTGGGCCATCCGTCTTCTTCGTGGCGCCAGGCGAGGCGGTGGGAGCCGGGTCGGGAAAAACGGGTCATGACTTCCCCTTCCTGGTGCTTCAGGTATCCGCTGGCGATGATGGCCGTATGCTGGGTCCACAGCCCTTCCTGGAGCACTTGGAGCAGAGAAGGCCATTCGATGTTCATGACAAGGAGGTCCTGGGGAAATGAGATCGCCCCGAGGCTGTTCGCGGCGATGCCCGTGATCCTGTCCTCCAGTCGGTTCCTCGCCGCGTTCTTAAGGGCGGCGCGAACGGCAAGGGGGTTGCAATCGACGGCCAAGACCCGTTTCGCGCCACAGGCGGCGCAGGCCAGTGCCAGGATTCCCGTTCCCGTGCCGAAGTCGATAGCCGTCTGCGCTCTCCCGGCCGCGAGCCAATGCGAAATCGCGAGAAGCGAGCCCCTTGTTGTCGGGTGGAGCCCGGATCCGAAGACCAGGCCTGGATCCAGAGTGATCAGCAATCCGTCTTCGGCAGGTCGTTCAGCGGTGGAACGGGCGCATGGTCCAGAAAGGGAAATGACGAAGGGGCCTACCACCTGATTGGCATCGGGCAGTTGCTGCCACTGAGAATAGTCGAGATCGTAATGTCCTTCCAGATGCCAGCCGGGCTCACCTCGACTCCACTCGGTGACAAAGGGCAGGACCGGCTCCGAAAAAAACAGGTAGTAGTAATGGGGCGGTTCGGACCAGATCCCGAGAAAATGAGGGTGGACGGGCTCGCGGCGGGGCAGCCCCGCCCCACGGCATTCATAGACGTAGAGTCGCTTCGAGTGGGCAGATCGGTCTACCTCGCGGGGATCGCTCATTTCGGGCCCAAATCGACAACGGGAAGGAGAGACTATGGCTGGATCTTCTCAACGAATCGGGCAATCTCACTGGAATCGATGGTCCACTGATACGCCTGACGGTTCGATGCGTTGAAAAGCAATGGACTTCGGAGGTGAAGACGCAAATTCTTGTCGGTCGGGTCGAAGGAGACCATGACGAGCAAGACAAGGTCTTCCGGGGTTTCCACCTGAATCGGGGTGATCCTCTCTTCGGGGACGGTGTAGCGAACCCCTACCACCTCGGGAGGACAGACGACAAAAGCGACGGATGGCTCGTCCACGGCTTGAAGCCATTGGAGCGGTCCCTCGCGGTGGTCCATCAGCACGTATCGTTTGAGCTCTTCAAACCCCGGAATTCCCCAGGGAAAGTGAATGAACGTCGATTCGTCCAAATCCAGAGCTCCAAAGCGCGTCGTTTGAATCAGCATGGCTCCAACCTAGCTCGAAATGGCGTGTTTCTGAGTCGTCGGCACTTCACTCACCGTGCTCTCGGAAGGCTCCGGGGTCTTCACGATCTTCAACATTTCCTCAAGGTCGTTCATGGCAACGTTTGCGGCCTGCTGGTTCTCCAGTTGGATTCGGCGATAAAGCTCCTCCCGGTAGACGGGAATGTTGCGCGGGCTCTTCACGCCGATCCTCACTTTGTTCTGATCGACCGCCGTTACAACGACCTCGATGTCGTCCCCGATTCGAATGGATTCGCCCACCTTCCGTGTGAGAACTAGCATGGACCCTCACGCTCTAGAGTGTTTGCGCCTCAAATACCCAGCCTGTATGTATCCCTCTTAGATAACTACCAGATCCGACCAGGTCTTTAAAGCACAAAAGAGGTGACTGTCGACAGGGAGCGCCGCTAGCCGGTGATAAGAAACTGCTTGGTCCTTTCTTGCGCTTCAACCAGCTCGATCAGAAACTCCTCGACCATCCGGCTGGTGATGTTCAGCTGCAGGAACGCCTGGTCCTGATTCGGCTGCAGAAAGCCGTCTACACCGCATCCGATGCCCAGAGCCGAAACCATCCGGTTCACAACGTAGATCAGGGATGCGATCGGCTGGTGCTCCTTGGCCTCGCTCGGGCGGTGGTGATACTCGATTGCCGTTGTGATGTCGTTGGGGAAGCGCCAGCTTTTAGCAATGATCCCTCCAAGTTGCTCGTGGTCGATTCCCAGCACTTCTCGTTCAGCTTCCAGGAAGCTCTTCTTGTTGTCTCGGACGAGAGCCAGAATGTCCTTGAAATACGTTTTGACGTGATAATTCAAAACGGTCTTGCCAATGTCGTGCAAGAGCCCTGCCGTGTATGCGGTGAGCGTATTCTTCCATCCGAGCCGTCTGGCGACGATTTCGGCAAGAAGCCCCACGGAAACGGCATGCTCCCAGAGCTCTCCTTCACGGAGGTCGTAGCCGGACGCATTTCCCGTGAAATAGCGAGAGGCGCAGGCCGTGATGATGACCTCGAGCAGCTGGTCGTCTCCAAGCGTGGTGATGGCCTCTCGCAGGGATCCACCGCCCCTGCGGGAGTACTGGGAGCTCTGGCTGACGGCGAGAATCCTGGCGGTGATCGCTTGATCGTATTTGATCACTTCTTCGATCTGCGCAACTGGGGCCATGCGGCGGATGAGGGGGGTGACACGCCAAATGATGTCGGGAAAAGGAGGCAGTTTTTCCGCTGCCGCCAAAATCTCGGAAAGCGCCGCGGTTTGAGCGACTTGAGACATGCATGGGCTCCTTATGGTCAATTCGGGATAAGGGATTGTGCGGCTTACCCCATGTATCGATTCGCGTGCCGCGCAACTTGAACGGAAATGCCGCCGCGGGCGCTTCCACAGAGTAAGTCTGTGCTTGGCACTCTTATAACCGAAATGTTACACGGAGGAGAAAGGAAGTTCCACCCTCAAACGAGGTCCGGCTGCAATGTTTTTCCGAAGCGACAGGTGAAGCTCGAGAAATGACCAAGCGTTCAGACAAGGCCACTCCGGAGGATTACCGAGCGCTCGGACTCCAGTCGGGAGCGCAGCCGGAGGAGGTGAAGCACGCTTTCAGGAATCTTGTCAAGCAGTGGCACCCTGACCGTTACCATCAGCGCTCGGCCCTGGAGCAGCATCAGGCCGAGGAGCGTTTCAAGGCCATCTCGCTGGCGTATCGGCGGATTGTCGCGAGTTGGGAGCCGGAGGTCAGGAAAAGCAGGGCCCCCCGAGCCCATCGCGAAGCGGCTTCCACCCGATCAGAGGCAGACGGCCGCGATACTTCGACCAAGGCCTCCGACAATTCTGCCGGAGGGTTCGAGGCCGCTGGTCGCACAAGGCCGATTTCTTCGCGGACCGGATGGTCGATTCCCATGGGATGCCTCAGATCCCTGGCATCCGCTCCCAGGCGGGGGCTTTTGTTCTTGGCCGTTCTCCTGGCGATCGTCAATTGGGTGCCGTGGGAGCGACTTTCGATTCCCTGGGCTCCACGGGACACCGCATTGAAGCAGGATCCAGGGATTTCGGCGCCTCAGTGGCCCACCCAGGGGCAGCCCGGTGAGGCGCCCGCGGATGCGCACTCACCCCAAGACGAAGAGCGCCCGTTACCCTCGCCTACGGGAAAGGTTCGCCGACTGCCCATCACGCGCCTCTTTCCGTCGAGAGGCCATGCCAGCTTCACCATCGGATCCACACAAGAGGAAGTCCTGCGCGCTCAGGGTGCGCCCGAGCGGATTCGTGGCCTGACATGGGTTTATGGACTTTCCGATGTTTCGTTCAAAGACGGGAAAGTGGTCCGCTACAACAATTTTGGGGGCGAGCTTCGAGTGCGCATGACACCGGCTCGCGTCTCTTCGGAGGTCTCTTCTCAGTGGTTTACGCTTGGATCGACGAGTGATGAGGTCCTGCGCATCCAAGGAACCCCCACCCGCGTCGAAGGATCGAAATGGTTCTACGGTTTCAGCGAGGTGTCGCTCAGGAATGGACGTGTCGATGGATTCGACAATTATTTCGGATCCTTAAAAGTGAAAATGCTCCCCGCCTCGGATTTGCTTCGGGCGGAATCCAATTCCAGCTTCAGCATCGGGAGCTCCACGGACGAGGTGCTCGCCATCCAGGGTACACCGACTTCCATTCGAGGAAATGTCTGGTTCTATCGGTTCTCTAATGTTGTCTTTCGCAATGGCAGAGTGCAGAACGTGGTGGACACGGCCGGCGTTTTGAGGTTTGTCTTGCCAGATGGGAATTCCCAGCGAAAATGAGTCGTTTGTCGCGAGAAGCGGGGTGAGCGGAGATGTGCGTGTGCAATTCGAGACCGTTGGTTTCAGTGTTCAGGTTTCAGTCGAATGGCTTCTGCCTCTCTCGCTGACACCCGAAACCAGATACCCGACACCTTGGCCAAGGGCAATCACCAACGGACGTGATTCACACCCGAGATGTGCCAAGCTTCCCGGGGATGGGGGCCCTGATTCGTTGCCTTTTGATGGACGCGGAGACACAGCATGACAGCAGCGGGATTGCTCGAGGGACTGTATCGCGGGGATCCGGATTGGTCGCTTCTTGAGCGTTCTGATCTGGCAGTGAATCGGGCCAGGGTGATCGACACCATGCAGTTCTACCGTGCGATTTTGAAAGGGATTCCACCCGAAGAAATCGAACGGCGGGGTCACATTCCGGCCGAGCTTCTCCAGCAGATGGCGAAGATTGGATTGTTCGGGGTTACCATCCCGGAGATCCATGGAGGGTCTGAATTGGGTCTCAGGGAGTATCTGAGCCTTGTCGGCGAGATGGTCCGG
This sequence comes from uncultured Syntrophobacteraceae bacterium, assembly GCA_937889795.1. Lineage (GTDB taxonomy): Bacteria > Desulfobacterota > Syntrophobacteria > Syntrophobacterales > Syntrophobacteraceae > CALBZH01. The sequence goes on from CALBZH010000275.1 coordinate 12,548, forward strand.
CTGGATCTCTCAACGGCAATGGTGTGCCTGGCACACCTGTCCATCGGAATCAAGGCAATTCAGCTCTTCGGAAACGAATCCCAGAAGAGCCGGTACCTGCCGCCGGCGGCGCGTGGTGAGATGGTTTTTGCGTTCGCCCTGACGGAGCCTCTCATCGGCTCCGATGCGCAGCACATCCAAACCGAGGCCGTGCTCAGTCCGGATGGCTCCCATTACGTGCTCAACGGCCAGAAGACGTACATCACCAACGCCAACTACGCGCAGGCCTTGACCGTCTTCGCCCAGCTGGACCGACGGCGTCCCGGCTTCATGGGAGCGTTTGTCGTCGAGACGGGATGGGAGGGGGTGCGCATCGGAAAGGACATGCCCAAAATGGGGCTTAAGGCGAGCTCCACGGCCGCCATCCAATTCCGAAACGTGCGCGTGCCGGTGGAAAACCTTCTGGGCAGCCCGGGGGAAGGCTTCCGAATCGCCATGACGGTGCTCAATTACGGGCGACTCGCCCTGGCCCAGGCGTCTACCGCGATCATGGAGCAGTCTTTGCACGACATGCGGCATCGTGCTTCGAGCAGGAAGCAGTTCGGGGTGCCGATCGGAGAGTTTCCGCTGATCCAGGAAAAGCTGGCTCGCGCGAAGGTGAATGCCTTGGTAAGCGCCGCAATGATCGATCTTACCGCCAAGCTGCTGGAACGGGATCCCCTCGCCAATGTGGCCATGGAAACGTCTCATTGCAAGCTCTTTGCAACGACTCGGGCCTGGGAAGCGGTTTACGATGCTCTCCAGGTGGCCGGAGGCTCCGGCTACCTGACGACGCAGCCTTATGAAAAGCGAATGCGCGACTTTCGCGTGACGACGGTATTCGAGGGAACGACTGAAATCCATTCCATGTACCCCGCCCTGTTCCTGGTGCGAAAATGGGCGGCATTCATGCAACAGTCGGGAATGAGCTCTTGGAAGCGGTTGCTCTTTCTGCTGAAGGCCTGTATTCCGAAACGTCGACTGTGCCCGGACTATCGGAGCGCCGGATTTCCAGGGGCGTGTCGCTTTGTGCGACACTCCGTTTGGGCCGTGAATCGATTGCTGGCCATGGGGTTTATGGTCTATGGCAGAAAGCTGATCGAGAAACAGTTTCTGCTGCGGCGGATCACCATGGTGAGCCTTTACGCGTATGCCGTGATTGGCCTTCTCTCCGCTGCATCCGGTGCACGAGGCAGCGGGTCGCAATCCACAACAACGATGGATCTGTGCCGCTACTTCCTGCTCGAGGCCAGAGAGATGTCGCGGCGAGCCAGGAGGGTCTTTCCCGATCAGCGGGAAAGGCTGCATCACCGAATCGCCTCATGGATGAGGCGAGAGGTTTGAACAAAGGTCATGGGAGGACAAGAAGGAATGAGGAAGGTGGGTGCGATCGCGGCTTGCGGCCTGGTCTTGGTGGGGCTCGCAGGGTGCAGCTTTACGAAGTACCTCCCCTGGATTGGAAAGCCGCAGTCTTGTGATCTCAACAAGTACCGGGTGCCGGCGGTTTCAGCCAAGTCCGAGGCCGAGCTGGCCGAGATTCGCGGGACGGGGCCTGCGCTGGAGGTGCCGGAAACGGAGTTCGATTTCGGGAAGGTGTCTGAGGACAAGCTTCTCGTTCACGAGTTCAAGGTAAAGAATGTCGGCCATTCGGTTCTAAAGATCAAGAAGGTGGCTCCCAGTTGAGGCAGTACGGTGCCCAAGTACGATCGGGCAATTCCCCCGGGCGGGGAAGGAAAGATAAGGGTGGCCGTTGATCCCAAGACCTGCATCGGGGGGGCGGAGAAGTCGACGGTCATCACCACCAACGACCGGGCAATCCCCAGGTTTACACTCCATGTGATGGCCGAGTTCGAGCTGTAAGAGACCCGTCCTGGTCGCTACTGGCATGGCCTCAGGGCATACGAAAGTCCGTTTGCCCGGTGCCGGCGGGGAGCCTTCTGACTCATAGAGGTTCCGGCAGACGTGGGCATAATATTAGCCTTGCTCCGCAGGTGTTGCTGCGATCGCCGCTGTAAACCCTATAAATACGCGCGACCATTTAGCAAGCACATGTCATGGGTGCGAGGGTTTTTGAGTCGCCCGAGAAAGAAACCCCCTGCATCCCTTGCCGCGATCGAAGCGAGGGCCGTAGCTCCGATCGCGGCGTGGGAAAAGGGGGTTTTTCTGGCCGGCAGTGTGTTGCGGGGACAGCCTATCTAGCGAACACTCCCAGAAGATTGCCCGCCAGAATGAGCAGGCCCAGGGCCGCAATGCGCTTCACGACGGTTGGACTCACGCGCTTGGCAATCTGCGGAGCGATGTAACCGCCGAGGATGGCAGCCGGGAACATGATGAGGAAGAACATCGGGTCAAAGTTGCCGAATTGATAGTGTCGCATGGTTCCCATCATGGTGTTGAAGAAGATGGCAAGCAGGGAGCTTCCAACAACGACATACATCGGGAGTCTTAAACCAACGGTCATGAGGGGTACCATGAAGGGTCCTCCACCGAACCCGAACATGGAGGATACGACAGCGATCAAGAAGCCGCCGATGCACCCAAATATGATATTCACTTTGAATTCCTGACCCCAAAATTCAACGATCATGGCTGTATCTCCTTAGTGAGGCTTTAGCGCCTTCGATTCCATAGGATCCCGAAAAGCCCAGTCTCCAGAGCAACAGGATCACATGGGTGCTATTTGGATGCTTTGGCAGCGGAGGCTTCCTCGGCTCTCTTCTTGAATTCCTTTAGGATGGCTTGCTCTTTCTTGTTCTTGGCAAGGTAACCCGGTGTGGTCTGCCAGATCATGAGCACGGCCAGGATAACCAGGATCCAGCCAAACACGAATTTATACTGGGCCAGGGTGATGAGCTCCGTGAGCTTGGGGCCGATGAAGCCACCGGCGACCATGGCCAGACCAATGCTTACGCCCAGTTTCCAGTTGATAAACTTAATTTTGGAATAGTTATAGATGCCACTTCCCTGAGAGAAAAGCACCGTGGGCATGACCGTACCAGCCACGATCGTGTGCGGTAGAGGCCATAAGGAAACCAAGAGCGGGTTGAGGATGAACCCGCCGCCTGCACCCATGAGTACGCCGAAAATAGCAATTGCGAGAGTGAGGAGGAAGGGCCAGAAAAGATTCAAGGAGGTTCCTGCGTTGCTCAGATAGACGTTGGGAAAGCTCACGTTGTTTTGGATCGGGATGACTTGGCTCTTGGAATCTTTGTCCGAAACGGCCCGGATGAAGTACTTGCCCGGAGCGGAGCCCGGATCAACGGTAACCTTGGCGGTGTAGGTCCCGTCAGGCTTAACCTCGACGCCGGTGGCGAACACCTTGGTGGGGCTCCGGAATCGAGCCTTGACGAGCTGCATCGATCGTTTCTTGGTTTCCTTTTCATCGGCTGCCGGCAGCAAATCTCCACGTGATCCGATGATGCTCCCCATCAAGGTTGCCTGATAGCGGTCGATCTTGATCTTGGCAGGAGCCGAGTAGGCCGCATCTGCTCCCAGATCCTTCAATGCTTGGGAGTAGCTCCATTTGGACCCCTCGGCCTTGACCTTGTCCAGACCTTCCTTCAAAGTCGACGGGAGATAGATCCTATAGAAGGCGGGCATTTCATAGGTCATGTACAAAATATAGGGTCGCTTACCCGTTTCCTTGTCGACATCGGAATCGAACCGAGACGCCCTCACCTGGTCTTCCGCCCAAAGCTCTAGGTAGATGGGCTTGCCGGGAGCACCGGAGCCGGTCACCTGCACCGATCCGCCGTTGTCCAGCGCGGTCTTGTCGAGCTTGATGGTGACAGGGGCCGCAGCTTCGGGCTTCTTCTCCTGAGTCTGTTCGGCCGGCTTTGCTTCCGGCTTCACTTCGCCGCCTGCGGCGGGAGCGGGAGCCGATGGTTGCTGGGCCCAAGGACCGCCCGTGCTGAAGAAGAAGAGGGTGGCGACAAGAGCCACCAGTACACCGTACGCATACCGTTTCATAATGGTTCTCCCTTCCATTGAAAGAATGCTGCAAGTGAAATCGTTCCACACCCCACATCGTGCGCACCATCCTGACGGGAATCCCTGCGGTCTGACCCCCGACCGATGGAACCGCTCAAATCAAGCTTCGCGCGCATTTGTGCACTAAATATGCCACTGCAACGGAGCACTCAAAGCACGTGGCGGAGCTGCATTCTTGCAGGTCCCTGGCCGCTGACATGAGGGGGAGGA
>CALBZH010000276.1 GCA_937889795.1 uncultured Syntrophobacteraceae bacterium
CCGGAGACGCAAGGCCTTCCGACATGCAGCTCGAGAAGGCGCGCTACAACAATGTGGATCTCCTCTATCGCTTCAAGGTAGGCGGTAAGGACGCGGACGTGGCCGTCGTCACCGATCGACACAACGACATGCTGCGGTTTTTTGCCCTTGATCCTGACGCCGTCGCGGAGGGAAGAGCCCCCCTCGCCGAAGTCACGGCGCCCAACGTTCCCCGGCTTTTCAGCGCGGACGTCAACGCATTGAAAGCTGCCAAGACTGCCTACGGGCTTGCGGTCACTCAGAGCGACCCCGGCCATGAGACTGCCCATGCCTTTGTGAGCCGCAGCGGGCAAACGACCGTTGCCAAGGTGAGGATCTTTTCAGACGGAGGGAGAGTGGGCTACGGCGTGGTTGGCCAGTTCGATCTTCCTGACCGTTTTCCTCTTCCCGACGGAGCGACGTGGTCTCCCTGCCAGGATCAGGATGGTGAGATGCCTCAGGTTGAAGGGATGGTGGTGGATGATTTCCATGGAGCTCTCTATCTGGCCCAGGAGCGCGTGGGGATCTGGAAGGTCCGCATCGATCAGCCGTCGGCCCAACCGGTCCTGTTGGACAAAGTCAAAGCATTTGGCGTCCCCTTCGAGAGGATTCCTCGCCCGGACAAGAAGAAATACGTGTGCCAGCCCAAGTGGAAAGAGACACCCGGACTGGGATCCGACCGCCTGTCTGCTGACGTGGAAGGTCTGACCCTCTACGACACGGGCGCGGGTGAAGGGTATCTCCTCGCATCGAGTCAGGGAGCCAGTGAATTCGTGGTTTATGACCGGGCCAGCGGTGGATTTGTCGGCAAGTTTGCGGTTCGCGAAGGCGTCATAGACGGCTCCGAACAGTGCGACGGAGCCCATGTGGTCAGTGCCGACCTCGGGGGGGAGCTTTCCGAGGGGCTGCTGGTGGTCCATGATGGTGAAAACACTCCCAAAACAATGGATCAAAAGGGCAAGGCGCGAGATGCCACGAATTTCAAGTTTGTCCGCTGGGCCGATGTGGCAAGGTGCCTCGGACTCACGGTCAGGAAGCAACTCTGAGAATTAGAAGAGCAGTCACACGGCAGAGACGCAACAGAAGACAGTCGGGTCCCTCCACTGCTCCTAACTCATGTTGGGATGCTCTTTGAATGGAAAGCAGAATTGGGGTTTTTGTTTGCGAATGTGGTCCGAACATCAAGGGTCATATTGATGTTGCCGCATTGGTCCACCATGTCGCCAGTCTGGAGACAGTGGCGATGGTCCGGATCCTCCCCTTCTGCTGTTCGCTGGAGGGCCGAGCCGTCATTACGGAAGTGATCCGAGCCGAGCACATCGATCGAGTCGTCATCGCCGCATGCTCCCCCTTGGAGCACGAGCACACCTTCAATTCCTTGATGACGGATGCCGGTCTCAACCCCTTCCTCCTGCAGATCGTCAATCTGAGGGAGCAATGTGCGTGGGTCACCCGGGATGTCGGACAGGCCACCGCGAAGGCCGCCTGTCTGGTGGATGCCGCGGTCGCTCGAGTGCGGCTCCACGAACCGCTGGCGGCCGGAGAAATCCCGTGCCAGGCGGACGTGTTAGTGGTCGGGGCGGGGATTGCCGGCATCAGTGCCTCCCTTGCCCTGGCCCGGAAGGACCGCCGGGTCTTCCTGGTTGAAGAGTCGCCCTGCATCGGCGGGAAGGCGGCTCGGTTTCAAGTCATGTTTCCAGACCTTCAATGTGGTTCATGCCTGTTTGCCGCGCCGTTTGACGCGGTGTTACACCATGAGCGTATCCAGCTGTTCACGTTGACCAGGGTCGAGAGTGTGGCCGGTTTCTTGGGAAATTTCAGGGTCATCTTGAAGCAGGAGGATCGCGGTGTTGACCCGGGGGCCTGCGTCGGTTGCGGGCTGTGCCAGGAGGTATGTCCGGTCGGAGTGACGGAGGCATCCGAGGAGGGGGACTCAAGACAACCTGCCATCTCAATTCCGTATCCAGGATGTCTTCCCCATGTGGCGGTGATCGACAAACGTCGCTGCTTGCGCTCCCAGGGCCAAGTTTGTGATGCGTGTCAGGCGATATGCCCTTATGGCGCGATTCGATTTGACGAGGGCGATCGCCGTCATCAAATCAGCGTTGGCGCCATCGTCCTCGCTACAGGCTACGGTCTCTTCGATGTCCTCCGCGCGCCTCAATACGGGTATGGAGTCAACCCAAGTGTGCTCACCGCCATGGAAATGGAGAGCCTTTTAGACGCGGACGGACCGACAGGGGGAAAAGTCCTCAGAAGCGATGGCCAGTCGCCGAACACAATCACCCTGGTGCATTGCGTGGGCTCACGCAATGCGGCCTTCCATGAGCATTGCTCCGGCATCTGCTGCCAGCTCTCGTTGAAATATGCAGCCAACATCCTGCAGGACATGCCGGAAGCTCGCGTCAACATCCTTCATTCTGACTTGTGCTTGCCTGGTAAAGTATCCCAGCGCCTGCTGGCGAGCCTCGGTCGGAGTGACCGGGTTCGCTTTCTTCGCCTTGAGGCACCGGATGCGTTGCAGGTGGATGCGCATGGGGAAGGCACCTCAGGGGGGCGTCGTTGGACCGCGGG
>CALBZH010000277.1 GCA_937889795.1 uncultured Syntrophobacteraceae bacterium
AAGACCCAGCGTAAAGATGGTGCAACCGGCGACCACGCCGCCCTTGCCGGCAAAGAAGCGTCTACCCGCGGCAACAAGAAACCTTCTCCCCGCTTCGGTTCGGACGGTCTGGCAGCCTTGAAACAGCAAACGCCCGGGTCCATTATACAAACTGGGAGAAATCTGGACCAGCGGCAGTGTGGCGGTAGTGAGGCTTCCTCCGCTGAGAAAGACTCCGCCAGGCATGCCATGGGTGCTAAACGTGACTTGCTCGACGCTCAGGTAGTCCTGCAATACGCCACTCAGCTCCGCAACCCCGCGGATGCCTCTGGCATCGACTGTCCAGGCGCCATATCGGTGCTGTTCCAGGAACCCTTCGGCCATGCCGGAGCAGAGTGTGTCGCCGGCGTCGTAGATCATCAACTCACTGACGATTCTTCGAAGCCCAGCCATGGGCATCCTCCTCGGAGAGCCATCCCCTTCTCTATGCACCCTCCACGGTGCTACACAGCCTTCTTGGTCTCAATGGGCTCCTTCTTTTCGCATTCCTCACAGAGAACCCCATAGCCGGGTTTTTCATGGCTTACGATGACGTCTTTCTCCGTGGGATAATTGGAGCAGCTTGTACACCAATGCCACCGTTGACTGTTCTGTCGTCTCCGAAACTCAGACATGGCAAGCCTCCTTTCTGCTGGATGGACCATAAAGGCACCTGGCGTCTCACCAACCTCGAGGAGCCTTCCCCCGAGCGTTTGGGAGCGCCCCCTTCGAAGCCAGACGAATCCGGTCCCCAGGGAAGGGAACCGTTTCGAGACCTGCGCGACAGGGGATTTCCCGTGGTTCCGAGGAGCGCGCATCGGTCGTACGCTTCTGCCACCCGACAGTCCCATGAGCAGGCGAAAGATCAGCAGCAGGTCGACCTGGCCTTGAGACAAACGGCACCCAAAAAAGAGAAGATGTCTTGATGCTCTGACTCAGCAAGAGGAGTGCCATTCACCGTTAGACGAGCGGATCGCAGCACTGGGCTGATGGAACAGGAAAGTGATGGAAATCAAGAAGATCGAAAAACCTAACGCTTTACGGCTAATCCCTTTCGCTCGGTGGTGCAAGCAATGCGGCGCTTCGAAGTGGGCAAGTACGCTCTCCAGACCCGTGCTCTGAAAAGTTTCGTGAGCCACGTCGATCCCCCGACGAGCTGGCACCCCTCGGAGGACCCGCGTCGTGGGGCATCCCTCCGGAAGGCTGGGGCGACCGCCGCGGACGGATCGATTTGCATCCTCCCGATCCATCGAACGGGTGCGTTTCGTTCCCATCGCCCCCTGCTGGCTCCCATCACAAACCGAATTGTCGCGCAGGGGAAGGGTCTATGGCCTTTCCCTCGGCGTGGCATATTCCTTGCCCCATCCTCGCCTACTCCCGAGGGGAGAGACACCATTTCAATTTCATGCGGAGAGGAGAATTGTACCATGAGCTCTTGTCAGAGCGGTCAATGCAGCCACGGGCCGGAGTCTCCCGATGATGTTCGACTTCGCGATCAACTCAAGTGCATTCAGCACAAGCTGCTGGTCATGAGCGGAAAGGGCGGCGTGGGCAAAAGCAGCGTCGCCACGTACCTCGCGTACGGCCTCGCCAAGCGCGGTCACACCGTGGGTCTGCTCGATGTCGACCTGCATGGGCCAAGCATTCCTCGCATGCTTGGGGTGAGCGGGCTGTTTCCGATAAACGAAGAGAGACGCATGGTGCCACACAAAGTCAATGACCGACTGCAGGTGGTTTCCATCGAGTGTTTGCTCGAGGACCGCGACACGGCCGTCATCTGGCGAGGTCCCGTGAAGCATGGCGTGATCAGGCAGTTCATTTCGGACGTGGACTGGGGCGAGCTCGAGTTCCTGATCATCGACTCACCTCCCGGCACCGGAGATGAGCCCATGACCGTGGCTCAGACTATCCCCGACGCCCATGCGGTCATCGTGACCACGCCCCAGGAGATTGCGTTGGCCGATGTGCGCAAATCGATCAACTTCTGCCGCCACGTGCACATGCCCATCCTCGGCCTTGTGGAGAACATGAGTGGGTTCGTTTGTCCGCATTGCGGTCAGGAGACGCCGATTCTCGGTCAGGGCGGTGGCGCCAAGACTGCAGAGCTCATGGACGTGGCTCTCCTGGCTTCGCTTCCGTTCGATCCGCGAGTGGTCCATGCCGGCGACGTAGGGCGAACGCTTTTTGAAGACCCGAACAGCAGCGTCTTCATGAAAAGATCGGAAGAGCGTCGTGTAGGGAAAGAGTGTAGATCTCGGTGGT
>CALBZH010000278.1 GCA_937889795.1 uncultured Syntrophobacteraceae bacterium
GCCGGGAACGATATCGCCTTCCGGCCGACCGAGCCCGTCCACCCCATGGCAGTTGACGCAGGGCATGGCCTCACCCGGCGCTTGGACGGAACTGATTCTGAGGAAGGCAGTGATCTCGCCTACGGAAGGGTTGCTCGTAACCGTGTAGACCTGCTTCCCCCGAGTTTGGAGGTCGGTAAGCGGAACAGGCGGTGGATTGCCGTGGGCAACCTGGCCCGCAAGCAGCGGGAGGAGCACGATGAGCCGCGCCATGACCGAAGGCGTCATAAGAGCTCCTGAGCGTGTCTCATTCTTTCGGGGCCTGCTCTCCGCGAGACGCAAGCAGACGTCTGATCTCCTCGAGGAGCACTTCCGGAGACGGATACCCGTAAAACCGCTTCCACGTCCCCCGCGGGTCTCCGACCATCGTGAGCGGAATGTGGTTGTGCTCATCCAGGCTCTGCCCCACGATATACTGGACTCCGATCCCGTCCAGGATCTTGGCCAGGTTGTTCCGCTCCCCCGAGACAAACACCCAGCCCGGTCTAGCCTTCTTGCGCGAGGCGAAAGCCTTGAGTCTCACCGGAATATCCGTCCGAGGGTCTACGCTCACCGAAACCAGCACGACCTCCTTGCCGAGGAGCTCTCCGAGATGCTCCTGCAGCTTTCCGAACACGAAGATGAGGATTGGGTAAGCGGTGGTGCAATTGGTGTAAAAGGGTACGATCGCGGCCACTCGATCTCCGATCACATCGGTCTTGAAGCGGACGTTCTTCCCATCCTGATCCCAAAGCTCCAGGTCGGAGAGCTGGAGCTCCACCGTCTTCGCATCGGTCGATGGACTGGCCCCACGCGCACCGCCGTTCAAAAGAAACAGCAGAGCGCACCCCAGCAGGATACAAGAGGAGGCTTTCTTGAGCACCATGATCTCCATTGACTTTTTCGGAGGTCTCTCCTGTTTGAATATCCGTGGCTCCAAACGCCGATCCTTCCATGGGTGGAGCCAAGGGTTACGGTTTTGAGGCCAGCAGCACCCAGTGGGGAAAATGACGTGCATCCATCCGCAATTCATTCGATGAAAAGGTGAGGTAATAGGAGCCCGGCCGCTGGGGCGTGAACGCCACCTCATAGACACCGTCCCCGACCTCGGAAGCGCTGTACTTCTCAAACCAGTTGCCCGGGGCGAGGGTGGCCTGGACGGTCAGGTCCTTCACGCCGATGACGGGCTCGCTCTTGCGCGTCTTGACGAGCTTGAACTGGAGCACGAAACGCTCCCCCACTTTCATCTTCCGCTGCCGGGTGATAATTTGGATGGTCGGAGCCTGCGAAGCCTTTTCCGCCAAAACAGGGTTCGCCTTGGCCGTGAATTCGAAGCAGTGCAGGATCCTCGGGCTGTCCAGGAGCAGGGCAACCTGGTAGCGACCGTGCCCGGGTACGCGCACTTTGGAGCCATAGACGCCGCGCTCCACCTCCCGTACGCTCCTGTCCACCACGCGCACAGCCCGTTGGACCGTCCCACCATAACTGCGGAAGCTTCCCATGGCAAACTGCATTCCCTCCATATAGTAGTAGATCATTCGGTCCGCTGGGTTGGCGATGAGTACGTGGCCGTCTTCCGGGGTGGGCACAATGGCGTCGGCAAAGGCGTGATTCGGGGAAACCGCGGGGGCCTGCTGTCCATAGGTGATGCGGCTGATGGCGGGGGCAGCCCCTTTTCCAACCTGCCGCAAGGGGACCAGGATCACCGCTTCAGACCCCTTGCAGCGAATATAGGAGAATTCCTTGGTGAAGGTGATCTGGTCAGGCTCCTTGTCCACGTCCACGGTGCGAATCACTTCGTGAGTGGCGGCGTCCAGGATGAGAAGCTGATTCGTCCTGGCATTGGCCACGAAGGTGTAACGGCCATCCGGGGAGACCCGCACGACGCGCAGCCCAGGCTCAAGCTTCACAGTCCGCACGATCTTGCGGGAATTGCCGTCCACCACCACCAGGGAGCCATCACCGGTGTTGGCCACGAAGAGCGACTTGCTCAGGCGAGAGTAAGCCATCGAGATCGGATCGACCCCTATTTTCAGATCCGCGCTCTTGCGAAGTCCAGCCACGTCGATGATCGAAAGCGTGCCCTCCTTGCTGTTGCTCACAAACGCGAACAGGCTGTCATCGGTGAATGCAATCTCGTGGTGGCCCGGTGCGGTCGGAATGTGCGCAGCCGCCGAGTGGGATTCGGCGTCGATCACGGTCACCCCGCTTTTCGCGGGATCCAGGGAGTCGTTCCCGATCCACAGATAGCGTGCATCCGGCTGGAGAGCGATCCGAGTAGGATTTTCACCGGCATCCACGTTCTTGAGCACTTTGAACGTTTCGGTACTGACCACGGCAACCTGGTCCGCCCTGGGCATGGTGACGAAGAGGGTCTTGTCATCCGGGGAGGAGGCCCAGTCCTCACCGGGACGTTTCAGATAGACCATCGTGTACAACTGGGTCACGCCGCTGAAGCTCACAATGGGATCCGTCACCGAAATCGTCGCGTCGTTGTTCAGAGACAGGATGAAATACGAGTTGAGGTCGAGGTCCGGTCGGTAGCTGAGGGATCCCTGAAGGTACAGGCCAATCTTCTCCTTGCAACTGACGGACCTTCCCCCCTTCTCCTGGAGGACCGGTTTGTCCAAGTCGAGCCAGAGCGCAGGATTCAACGAGGAAAGCGGCTCTCCCGTTGTGGCGTCCTTGATCGACAACCGGAGAATCGCCTGCTCGCCCTCCGTGATCACCCTGCCGTGCTCAGGCGCGATCGAGAATTCAACCTCGGCATTCTGGTGGGTCATCTTCTGAGTCACCGGCTCTCCCGCGGATTCGCTCGCGCCTGAAACCGGCGGGCTCGCGGAAACGGCCTGATTCAGCTCGGGCTCGCCGCCGTGACCCGCTCGAGCCAGGCACGCAAGCCCAATCCAAGCGATGGCGACCACCGTCAGTCGACTTCTCCGAAAAAGCCTAATCATTTCCGATTCCTCCACGTGTCCTCGCAGGGCACCCACAACTTCCGTTTCCAGGGCTCAACATAGCTACCCGGGAAAAGCATGTCAAAACGAGAGGAAAGACCGCGGCCTCTTTCGAACATCCGAGAGGCCCGTGCTTCATTCAGGACCGCCGATGGTCTCATCTCGTAGCGGCAGAACACCCCAAAAAGAAGGGGTGCAGGCCCCTTGTCATCCTGCACCCCTTCTAGCATCCGAATCTCTCGGCAGATAGCGAGCGCTTCTCTATTG
>CALBZH010000279.1 GCA_937889795.1 uncultured Syntrophobacteraceae bacterium
CCACCGAGATCTACACTCTTTCCCTACACGACGCTCTTCCGATCTATGAAGAAGCCGAGGGAAGCGATGAGAGGGAACAGAAAGCGCCCATGCTCGCCGGTCACGCCGATCATGAAGTCCTCGATACCCGTGAGCGCCAGTTCGAAGAAGTTCTGTCCGCCCTTGGGCACCATTTCCAGGGTGGAGACGGCAAGCTTGGCGAGTACCAGCAGGACGATCATGACGAGCCAAGCGTACGTGACGTGAGGCTGAAGGATCATCTCCGTCAACGAGTGTGCTTCTTCCGCGCCGACGACCGGCAGCCCCATCTTTTCAAACAAAAGGTTGAGAAACAGAATTGGGTGTTCCATACGCTAGTCTTCCCCCTTCTTTGATAGCATGACCAAGAATTCCTGCCCCCCAATCACCAGTATCCCGATCACGACCACGGATAGACCCACAAGAAAAGGCAACGGATCCGCCCAGTCGTAATAGATCACGACAAAAACGACAAAAAGCGTCGCCAAAAACCGCACGTAGTAGCTGGCAAAGAGTCCGCCCGCTTTCGGCAGGGTCTTCGAACGCTGAAACGCCTTAACCAGCTGCCACTTCAGCACCTGAAAGCTCAGAATGCTGATTGCCGCGCCTTGTATCACCCCGAGGGCCGCCCGCAACGACACCGTTAGCAGCGCAAGGAGCGACATGAAAACCCCCAGCAGCACCGCAGTGATCTCAATGCGCCGAGCTAGCTCCTCTGAGCTCAGGTAATCACGCACCCGCCGGCTACCCCCCTCTCAATCCCCCTTCTGCTGCTTCTTGATAAAGCGGTAATAGTTGAGAAAGCCGGCAGCAATTCCCATCCCAATAAAAATGAGCGTCAGCCAAGGAAAAGTCCCAATAGCTCCATCGAGCCACCAGCCGATGCCCAGCCCGATAAAAATGGAAAAGGCCACCTGGAAGCCGATCGAGCTGGCGTCGGCCAGCTGTCGTATGTACTTTCGCGTTTCGTCTTTCATGGCCTACTTCGTGTAAATGTTCACAGGATCCCTAGCACAGTCCCATTTCTCCGTCAATGCTTTTTTCGGGAATCAGTTGGTCCTTATCGCCTTAACCCGCTTGAATGCACGACTTGCAGCCTCGACCGTTCGATCGATCTCATCCTGACCGTGTGCCGTGCTTATGAAAAATGCCTCAAACTGGGAAGGGGCTAGGTAGACACCTTCTCGGAGCATCTCGCGAAAGAAGACTCCGTAGGATTCCGTATCGGAGGTCTGAGCGGACCTGTAATCGGTTACGGTCTCCTTCGTGAAAAAGGAGCACCCGATCGAGCCGACGCGGGCTTGAAAAAGCTCGACTCCGGCCGACGAGGCCGCCTGCCCGATGCCCGCTGCAAGCGCCGTCGCCATCCGGTCGAGGAATTCATAGACCCCTTCTTCGCACAACAGCTCGAGCGTTGCCAATCCGGCGCTCATGGCAACGGGATTCCCAGAAAGGGTTCCCGCCTGATAGACGCTGCCCGCTGGAGACATGTGCATCATGATCTCCCGCTTGCCGCCGTAGGCTCCCACTGGCAGGCCGCCGCCGATGATCTTGCCCAGGCAGGTCAAATCCGGCATCACGCCGTAATGCTGCTGGGCGCCCCCTGGTCCAAGCCGAAACCCCGTGATCACTTCGTCGAAAATGAGTACGACCCCGTGTGCATCGCACAGCTTCCTCAGCCCTTCCAGATAACCCGAACCGGGGAGCACAACACCCATGTTCGCCGGAACCGGCTCCACAATGATCGCCGCAACTTCCGAGCCTTCCCGCTCCAGGACCGATCTGACCTCCTCCAGATCATTAAAGGGCAGAGACAACGTGTTCTTGACGATCTCCTCGGGAACACCGGGGCTGCCAGGAATACCAAAGGTCGCCAGTCCGGACCCGGACTGCACGAGCAGGCTGTCCGCATGTCCGTGATAACATCCGTTGAATTTGATGACCTTGCTTCGCCCGGTAAAACCGCGAGCCAGCCGAAGGGCACTCATGGTGGCTTCCGTCCCGGAGCTCACCATGCGCACCATTTCCATGGAGGGCACCATTTCCACCACTTTGCACGCCATGCGTGTTTCAAGCTCGGTCGGAATCCCGAAGGAGGTCCCCTTTCGGGCAGCCGCGCAGACAGCCTCGACCACACGCGGATGAGCGTGGCCCAGGATCATCGGTCCCCAGGAAGCCACGTAGTCGATATAGCGATTGCCGTCCTCGTCCGCAAGCCAACAGCCCTTCGCTTCCCTGATGAAAAGCGGGTGCATCCCCACGGCGCGTCCGGAGCGCACGGGACTGTTGACGCCCCCGGGAATCACCCGACTCGCTTCTTCATACAAACGTCTACAGGTTTCCCAGCTCATGATGCCCTCTTCCTTTTCTTCTCCCGAAGGACCACCGGCATGGCATCCTATGCAACCGTCTCCTCGGGCACAATCTCGTACTGCTCGAGGTGGAAGCTTGGCTCTCCCTTGACCGTAATCCGCGCATGGAGCCTCTCCTCCACCCGCTCGAGAGGGCCGCGCTCTTCATCGCAGAACCGGGCGGCCACTTCCGGATGGACCGTGATCAAGACATTTTTGCCGAAATAGTCGGCTCGCTCCCGCTCAAGCTCCCTGAGCAGCTCATAGCAAACCGTCTGTTTGGATTTCAGGTGCCCCTCTCCGTCGCAGTAAAAACAGGGCTCGCACAGGACGCGTCCGATGCTCTCCTTGGTGCGCTTGCGAGTCATCTCGATGAGGCCGAGCTCGGACATGCGGAGGATGTTGGTCTTGCTCTTGTCCTTCTTCATGGCGTCTTTGAGTGCGTTGAAGACTTTGTCCCGATTGCTCTCCTTTTCCATGTCGATGAAATCGATGATGATGATGCCCCCGATATTGCGCAACCGCAACTGGTAAGCAATCTCCTTCACTGCCTCCAGATTGGTCTTGAGAATGGTCTCCTCGAGATTCCGCTTTCCCACATAGCGTCCCGTATTCACATCGACCGCCGTCAGGGCTTCCGTCATCTCGATCACGATATAGCCACCGGACTTGAGCCAGATCTTCTTGCTCAAGGCACGCTGGACTTCCATCTCAATGCCATACGCATCGAAAATCGACTCTTCGCCCTCGTAAAGCTCGACGGCCTGCGTCAGGGACGGCATGAACGTCTCGATAAAGTTCAGGATGCGGCGGTACTCCGTCTCGGAATCGATCACCAGGCGGTCAACCTCCTTGGTGAAAAGGTCCCGTACAGCCCGCAGCGTGATGTCCAGCTCCTGGTTCACCAGCGATGGGACCGGGGCGTTTTCGGCCTTGCGCTGGATGTTTTGCCAGAGCTTGACCAGAAACTCCATTTCGGCCTGGAGCTTCTCCGGCTCGGCTCCCTCCGCCGCCGTACGCACAATGAATCCGCACTGGTTGGGCCGGATGGCACACATCAGCTCACGAAGCCGCTTTCTCTCTTTCTCGTTTTCGATTCGGCGCGAGACCCCCACATGATCCATCGTGGGCATGAAAACCAGGTGGCGTCCGGGAAGCGTGGTGTGCGTCGTGATCCGCGCGCCTTTGTGCCCGATGGGCTCCTTAGCGACTTGGACCAGAATGTCCTGACCTTCCTGCAGTCGGTCTTCTATCGGGACGTCGCTCAGGGACCGGGAAGGTCCTCCTTCCTCCAGCTCTTCGACCGGGGACTGGGAGACCTCGTCGGTCCCTGTTTCCTCGCTTTCAGGGGCCTCCTCGCTGGCATTCATGAAAAGCTGATCCAACTCCTCCATGGGCCGGTGGACATCGCTCACATAGAGAAATGCAGCCTTTTCCAGGCCTATATCCACAAAAGCCGCCTGCATCCCGGGGAGCACCCGAACCACTCGCCCACGGTAGATGTTGCCAGCGATCCCACGATCGGAAGTTCGCTCGACGTAGAGCTCGGCAACCTGGCCATTTTCGACCAGAGCCACCCGTGTTTCATAAAAGTCACTATTGATGATGACTTCGGCAGGCATTTGGAGCAACCTCCCTTCTCATGACCGCACTGCCGCGGTCCGCCCATGAACCGGCGGCATCGTATGGGCTCCCACCTTGCATATACGGCATTCCGACATCCAGTCGAAGGATTCCCCCAATAGATGCTGCAAGATGGCAGATGGTCGAAATCGCTTGTTGTTTTCTTCGAAAACGCTCATTTCCAACAGGCCGTCACCCAGAGATCGGAGGTCCAAGAGGACCGCCCTCAAAGGAGACTCAGCAAACCCCTTCTTGGTCTTCTTCCTGAGTGGCTCGTCCAACCGAAGCCTCCACACCTTGAGCAGCTCGCTCAGACGACCGGCGGTCAGCTCGCTGATTCGATAAACCATGACACGTCCTTCAGCCGGTGCGGCTCGTCGGACGACCCTTACCGCATCCAAGGTCTCCAGCCCCTCCGGCAGCTGGGCGTTGAGCGATCTCCTTAGGGCCTCGACCTCGATGTCTGCGGTCAGCGACAGGTGAGCTTCCTCCCAAAGGCTCTCATAGCCGAGGGGAAGCGCTTCCACAAAGGAGATCTTTGGATGTGGATGAAACCCGGAGCTGTAGGCAATGGGGATCTCGGCCCTCCTAAGGGCGCGAGCAAGCACCTGAGCAACATCCAGCTGTCCCAGAAACCGCATGCTCCCTGTTTTGCTGTATCGGACCCAATACAGGACTTCCTTGCCCACGGACACTGCCCGAAAGTCCCTGCCCCCCGCAGCCGGGACCACATGCCAATCCGCCTCCGCATGAACGCGAGGTCGAACCGTTTGGTGATCGCACGCGCCGCAGGCTGAGCAGGACGCCCATCGGCAATCCGGGGTATACTCCCCGACAAGCGCACGCTCCAGCTCCGCTCGCAAATACGCCTTCTCCACGCGCGGGGACAGATGGTCCCATGGGAGGACTTCCTCCAATGGTCGCTCGCGACCGGCATAGAAGGATGGATCCAAGCCTTCATCCTTGAAGGCCTGCTCCCACAAGTCCCCGCGAAATCGTTCCGTCCAGCCATCAAACCGGGCACCAAGGCGCCAAGCACGCTCAAGCACAGCCCCGAGTCGACGGTCGCCGCGGGCAAACACGGCTTCCATGCGGCTGAGCTGGGGATGATTCCATTTCAGGTTGAGCGCCGGCCGCTGAAGCCGGTCCTTCAGGCTCCGCAACCGTTCTTCCATGACCTCCTGAGGGATCTGTGCCATCCATTGAAACGGCGTGAAGGGCTTGGGCACAAACGTCGATACCGACACGTTAATCGATGCACGAAAGGGCTTGGCGCGCTTCCAGACCCCCAGGGAAAGATCGACGAGCGCTTGCAGATCCTCGTCGCTCTCCGTAGGCAGTCCAATCATGAAATACAGCTTGATGACACGCCAGCCCAGCTGGAACGCATTGTCCGCCGTGTCCAGCAGATCCTGATCCAGAATTCCCTTGTTGATCACACGCCGCAACCGCTCGCTGCCCGCTTCGGGAGCCAGGGTGAACCCCGTCTTGCGAACCCGGCGTACCAGCTTCATGAGCTCCGGCGTGAGAGTCCCAACCCGCATGGACGGAAACGAAACGGCGATCCGCTCGGGCTCAAACCGGTCCATGAGCCCGGCGAGCAACGGCTGCAGCTGACAGTAATCCCCGGTGCTGAAAGACAGAAGAGAGATCTCTTCGAAGCCACTGGCCGCGATGGCTTTCTCGGCGTTCTCAAAGACCGCTCTTGGATGACGCTCGCGCACTGGCCGATAGATGAACCCTGCCTGGCAGAAGCGACACCCGCGGGTGCATCCGCGAGCAATCTCGAGGCTCAATCGATTGTGAATGATGTCGAGAACCGGTACGAGCGGCGGAAGGGGAGGCGACGACTCCTGGTCGAGATCCGCGACGACCCGCTTTTCAATGCTCCGGTAATCCGAAAATACCGGCTCAATGGACCGAATCGGACGGTTAGCACTCTCGTAAGTCACTGAAAAAAAAGAAGGAACATAGACACCCGCGATACGGCGAATCGCTTCCAGGAATTCTCTTCGTCCGCCCCGCGCCGCCCGCCATTCGAAAAACACGTCCAAAAGCTCGGGCAGGACCTGCTCGGCCTCTCCAAGCACCACGAAATCCAGGAAATCCGCTAATGGCTCGGGATTGTAGGCACACGGCCCTCCCGCCATGATCCATGGTGCGTCCTCCCCCCTCTCCCGGGCCTTGAGAGGGATGCCGCCCAGCTCCAGAATCGTCAGGATGTTCGTGTAGCTCAGCTCGTATTGCAGGCTAAACCCGACAAAATCAAAATCCTTGAGAGGGCGACGAGATTCCACCGCTCGCAAAAGCTCCCCGGATGACCTCAGCACCTCCTCGAAATCATACCAGGGAGCGTAAACCCGATCCGCGACCACCCCATCGATATCGTTGAGTAAGTGGTAGAGAAGCCGGAGACCCAGGTGACTCATTCCGACTTCGTAGACATCCGGAAAGGCAAGTGCCACCCGAGCGCGAGCGGCTCCGAAGTCCTTCCGACGGGCGTTGACCTCGGCTCCCAAATAGCGACCGGGCTTCTCGACATGAAATAATAGCTTGTCCAATGCTCTTGTACTCGATCCGATGCAACAGGCTCTCGGTCTTAATCTTGAATCCAATCTTAAGACCGTGAATCCCGGCCATAAGCGACAGGCACAAGGCAGGCCCCGTAAGCACGGTTCCAAGGCTCCCCCTGCGACCCACGGCTTGGTGTGACGGTGCTCTCAAACGTCAAACAGCTCGTTACCAAAAGAATTCATATACTTTTCAAGGCAAAGACCCGTCAATGAAAATTGCGCTGTCCCCCT
>CALBZH010000280.1 GCA_937889795.1 uncultured Syntrophobacteraceae bacterium
CGTCTCCGACGGCACAGGCCGCGGCCGCCGCGGCAAGGGTCAGAAGCTCACGTCTCCCGAGCAACGGCTTGGAAGCCACGTCAACATCCCGTTCGTTTCCCCGTTCTTCAAGGTCGTGATCGGCCTTCATTTTGAAACCCTCCTTCTCAGGGGGACGTACAGGACATTCGTCTTCAGCCGAAGCTCAGGTCTGGCGGTGACGAGGTCGGTGCGTTTGAGGTATGCCGCAAGCAGGCCGCTTGGATGCTCGCGGTCGCCGAAGACCCGGGCGCCGGGCGGGCAGTGCTCCACGCACGCCGGCGGAAGTGCAACCGCGAGCCGATCCATGCAGAAGTCGCACTTGTCGGCTCTGTTGCCGAATCGCGGATCCAGGATGCGGGCGCCATAGGGACAGGCCTGGACGCAGTTGCCGAGTCCCTTGCACCGGCTCCAATCGGTGAAGACGATGCCGCTGTCGAGCTTGGTGGTCGCTTTCTCCGGACACGCCGGCACGCAGGGAGGGTTCTCGCACTGGTTGCATTGAATGGGCTTGAAGTGGAGGGCAAACGGATACGACACGGGAGGCTGGACCTCGGTGACCTTCGTCAGAAACAAACCCGGTGCTGTACGGTTCCGCGCCTTGCATGCGATGACGCAGGATTCGCACCCCGTGCACTTGTTGAGGTCAATAATCATCACATAACGGGCAAGGGGGCTCTGGGCTGGGCTCACGGCCGCCTGCGAGGTCTCCACGCCTGCAGCCCCGAGCAGGACCGCCCCCATGCCCTTCTTCAAAAACGTTCGCCGATCCTCCATTCGACCTCCTTGGACCCGCTCGGGAGGGCATTCGATGCCCCCCCTCTCAGCTCCTGCTTCCTGTTGCACAATTCCGATCGCAACGGTGAAAAAGTCCGCTATTTCTCCTTGAAGGTGAATTTATACTTGAAGGAAGCCGGTTCGAGCCAGTCGATGGTTCGGTCGCCGACCTGGGCGAACGGATACCCGAAGGTGTTCAGCGGCTCTCCGGACTGCGGCGGGTTGAGCGTCACGTCGCGGCCCACCGCGATCTTGATCCGATACGGGTCGATGCCGCCCCAGAAATAGTCCTTGACCTCCTTGGTCTTGGGGTCCTCCAGCTTCAGGTTTTCGACCAGCATCGCCTTGCGAACGTCGGCGGGGTCCACGGGCACCCATCCGTAGCCGGGCATGTAAAATTCCGCCCAGCAATGCTGGTAGCCCGTGATGTCCTCCTCGGGCTTCTTGCCGAGGCGCAGCCCGAAGATCTCCCGAGCCGGCACGCCCGCGGCCCGACACAGGGCGATCGTGACGGAGGAGATGTCCGTGCACTTGCCCCCGGGCTTCTGGAGCAGCGCGCACACGTCTCCCGTCCCACAGCCCCGCGTGTTGGGGTCGCGGACCATGTTGGAGCAGGTCCAGTCATAGATGGCTTTGGCCTTGGCGAGGACCGTCTTCTTGCCCCGTGTGATCTGGAGGGCGAGCTTCTTGACTTCCCCGTCAATGGGACCGAGGCGCGTGGCGCTCAGGTAAGGCTTGAACGCCAACTGGTCCCAGCAGGATTCCCTCGCCGGGAAATCGCGACGTACGACTTCCAACCGCTCCGCCTGGAAGGAAAGGGTCATTTTCCGGCTCTTGGCGGCAGCATCCCAGCGGGCGAACAGAATGGGGGTCTGGTTTTCCCGGTCCGTATACACGGCGGATTCACTGTAGTCGCCGGAGACCTTGATGTCCTTGATGAGCTGATCCTCATCGGAAACCGGGTAGGGAATCCAAAGCCGGACTTCCTTGCCGGCATCCTGGGCGGTGAGATCAAATTCCATCGTGACCAGACCCGATCGGGTGGCCGCAAAGGCTCCCTGGGAGACCAACGCGAGAACCATCAACAGCGAGACAGCAAATCCCTTCCTCATCTTCTCCTCCCCTATTTCCCTTGAACGAACAATTCCTTATACGGCCATCCCTCGATCCCTTTCTCCAGGATCAAGAGGCGCTCCTCCGGAATCCCCTTTCTCTTTAGGTGCTCATAGGTGTTCTTGGCTCCGCCGCCGCCGCGCGGACAGACCACCACCACGTCGTCCTTGGATGCCTGGAGAGCAGGTAGAATCCGATCCAGCTTCTGCTTCTCCTCTTCCGTCTTGGCGGGAAATGCGTTCGTTTGGATAGAGTTCTTGAAGTGATGCTTTTCGTATTCCTCGGGCGGCTGGATATCCACGATCTGAACGGGTTTCGCGGCTTCCAGCCACTGTTTGAACTGGTCCGGCTTGACATAGTTCTCCGCACGGACAGCGGTGGCCGAAAGCAACAGCACGGCCAGACCCAACACAAGTACTCTCTTCATGGTACTCCTCCTCTTGGCTTGAAGGTATCCGACCCGCCGGTCCGCGAGCACCGGTCCACGAGTCGGTGACCCAAACGGGTCCCGCGTTCAGGAAACACGGCGAGGCGAACTGTCTGCTTTTTGCTTTGTGGCATCCAGGACCAAGGCGCGAGGCGGGCTCAACAACACGCCCCGAATACTTGGTCCCCCGGAGCGCGTCAATTCGGAAAATCCTATTGATCTTTTGCTGATAGATCGAGCTTCTCGATGCAGGGAGCGCAATGCTCACTTCTGAAATCCATGGCCGCACCCTTGTTGAGGCGACCCGGTATTTCTGCTATCTTGGGTAGGAGGAATGGCTCGACCACCGACAGGAAATGGCGATGAATCCTGCAATACCCAAGCGAAACAGATTGCGGGGAGTTCCTTTCTCAGTAATGGGTTCTCAAGAGATCGAGCCTTGCGATCGTCAGGCATCAGACCCCGGGACTCCTACAATGAAACGCCTGTACGTTGCCTGCGCCGTGATCGAGCAGGAAGCAAGAGTGCTTGCGACCCAGCGTAGCCAGTCGTTGGCTATGGCCAGATGAACTCTCGACTCTGGATTGGGCCGACGCGGATTGGCCTTTGGTCGAGATCTAGAAGGGTGAATCCAGAGTAAAGACAATGGGTGAAGGCTAATGCCGCCAACCTTCGAGCAGGACAAGCTCCTGCCTTATGGGCTCTACGATGCTTTGTTGGATGAAGGACTCCGGCAGGCGCTCGCGCGATATCCAGAACTGAAAACAGTCTGGGGTAAGCTGGACCCTGAAGAACAGCCCTCTCGATATGCTGTCTTCGTTGCCAAGGTCGTTGAGCAGGCTCTACGGCAGGAAATGGATGCAGTTGCCCGTCTTGAGCTCTGCAATCGGATCGTGGATGTCATTGCTCAGAGCGACGGGAGAACCCATTTCGGAGAGCACAGGTTGGCGCCAGCAGCGAAACCGCTGTTGTTGGAGATAACACCTCCACACTATGCTCAGTCAGGTCTCTTACGTCCAGCCACATCCATCGTTGATAGCAGTCTGTTTACAGGTTCACCAAGTGAGCCTCAGCTTATCCATGAACTCCAGGCTGAAATGGCTTCTGCCGATGAGATCGACATTCTGATCTCGTTTATCAAATGGTCTGGACTGCGTCTTCTGGTACCCGCTTTTGAGGATTTGCTGACTCGCGGTGTTCCCGTAAGGATGATCACGACTTCGTACATGGGGGCATCCGACTCACCTGCCGTGGAATGGATTGCCCGCCTGCCCAACGTCAGAGTGAAAGTGTCCTACGATACCGAGAGGACACGACTTCACGCCAAAGCGTATCATTTCAGGAGACACTCTGGATTTTCCACAGCCTATATCGGCTCGGCCAATATGTCTTCTGCGGCCATGACCAGCGGACTTGAGTGGAATCTCAAAATCACAACACAGGATATGCCGCACATTCTCGACAAGTTTTCCGCGGAGTTCGAAACCTACTGGAATAGCCGGGAGTTTGTCCGCTTTGATCCTGATAGGCCGGAAGCTTTGCGGGAGGCCATATCCTGCGCCCGAAACAAACAACTGGTTGCACCGACTGCTTTTTTCGACTTACAGCCATTCCCATTCCAGGAGCGTATCCTTGATGCGCTGATCGCAGAGCGCAGCATAAACAATCACTGGCGGAATCTTGTTATTGCTGCCACAGGCACCGGGAAAACTCTCATCGCTGCATTTGATTTCAAGCGATTCTACAATGAGCACAGGCGACAAGCTCGGTTGCTCTTTGTGGCTCACCGCCGTGAGATTCTGGAACAAGCTGTTGCGACTTTCAGAAACGTCCTGCGTCTGCCTGATTTCGGCGAATTGCTTGTTGGTCCCCATCAGGCCAGCCGTTTGGAGCATCTGTTCTGCTCCGTGAGTATGCTGACCAGTCGTCGCCTTTGGGAGCAGGTAGAGGCAGATTTCTATGACTATGTGGTCGTTGACGAAGCACATCACGGTCCGGCGGTTAGCTATCGACCGGTCTTTGACCATTTCAGACCTCGAATCCTTCTTGGGCTAACGGCGACTCCCGAACGTATGGATGGGGGAAGCGTCGCTTATGATTTCGGGAATCGTTTTGCCGCTGAGATTCGACTTCCCGAGGCGCTGGAAGAAAAACTGCTCTGCCCGTTCCAATACTTCGGGGTTGCTGATCCCGTGTCTCTTGATGCCGATAATTTCTGGAAACACGGGAAATACGATGAGGGTGAACTGGAGCGAGTGTACACCGGGGCTCATGCCCTTGCCATGCAACGTTTTAGGGCTATCTACGACGCGCTGCGGCATTACGAACCTGATCTGTCCACCGTAAAAGGTATTGGATTTTGCGTGACCGTCAAGCACGCGCAGTACATGGCGAGCATGTTCACGGAACAAGGAATCCGGTCAGGAGTTCTCACGGGGGAAACCGATGACGAAACGAGAGCCAACCTGCTGAGCGCCTTGAAGAACGGGGAACTGACCTTCATCTTTACCAGGGATGTGCTCAACGAGGGGTTGGACATACCGGACATCAACACCGCTCTTTTTCTGCGCCCAACTGAGAGCCTCACCGTGTTTCTACAGCAATTGGGCCGCGGGTTGCGGCATGCGCCAGGCAAGGATTGTCTGACCGTCCTGGACTTCATTGGGCAAGCCCATCGCCGCTATCGTTTGGACACCAAATTCAAAGCGTTGCTCTCGAAGAAACGATTCGCCATCGACCGGGAGATCGAGTTCCATTTTCCCCACCTGCCGGCTGGGTGTTCCATCCAACTCGACCGCCTTGCACGCAGGTATGTTCTCAGCAACATACGGGAGAACTTGCGAAACCTTGCCGTGCAGATTCCGGAACGGCTTCAGACTTTCGAAAACGAATCGAGGCTCCCTTTGAGCTTTGGGAGTTTTGTTCGTTGTCACGACTTTGATCCAGAGTTGCTTCTGAAAAAGGAATCATGGTCTGGATGGAAGGCCAGAGCCCGGATTGCCCCGCTTCCCGTAGACCCTGATTTGAACCGACTCAAAGCAGCACTCGTTCGCGCCGCCCAGATCAATGGACCACGAGAAATCGCTCGCATGCGCAACGTGGTCAGGCAGCTTCGGAACAGCGATATTTCCGGTGCCCTTAACTCGGCCGGTGACTCTGCCTTGAGTATTCACTACCGGCTTTGGGCAAAACCGTG
>CALBZH010000281.1 GCA_937889795.1 uncultured Syntrophobacteraceae bacterium
CCTTCTGGATGTCTTCCTGGGATGCCGTCCGCGGAACCCCAAGCACTTCGTAGTAATCCCGATATTTGACTGCCATGGTCGATGCCCGCCCCGATCAATGGGGTGCTCCCAGAGAGCACCCGATGTATGAAGCCCAGCTCATCCTCTCCCTTGTTCCTGCCCCTGTCCAAACCCGTCCGCCGAGAGCGATCCCGATGTGTTACTTTCCCAACTATATTGAATGATTATCAGTTCAGCGGACTTGAATTAGACAAAAATTAATCACTCTTTTTGGCATGGCTAGTGCATACAACAGCGGATTTCCAGACTTCCTCATCTTTTCTCATGAAATCGTGCCCTTGTCCGAAACTGTCTCGATTCCCATTGGAACTTTTGTTTTGACAGTGGTCCTCATTCCTCGCATGATGCCGTCAACTCACCTGCTCGTGTGTCCCCGGTCGATAAGCGCTCCTTCGAGGCAGCACGGTTTTCTCATGAAATCAAAAAGGATACGATTGCAATGATGGACGGGAGCATGATGGAAACAGCAGAGCAAGCCACGGTATTTGAAATGACACCGAACAGGGAATTGCCGTTCCCGAGTGAGGAGAGCCACGTCAGGCTATCGCCCAATGCCATCGTGGTGATGCGCAAGCGGTACCTGAAGCGGGACGAAAAGAACGAGCCGGTCGAGACTCCAGAGGAGCTGTTCTGGCGCGTGGCGAAAGCCATCGCACGGGCGGACGCGCTGTTCGAAGGCCCCGACAAGGTGCCGGAAACCGCCCTTCAGTTCTACAGGCTCATGAGCAGCCTCGATTTCATGCCCAATTCACCCACGCTCATGAACGCCGGTCGGAAGCTGGGACAGCTTTCCGCTTGCTTCGTGCTTCCCGTCGATGACTCCATCGATTCCATCTTTGATGCCATCAAGCATGCCGCCATGATCCATAAGAGCGGAGGGGGAACGGGCTTTTCCTTTTCCCGCATCCGCCCCGAGAACGACAAGGTGCTCTCCACGCAAGGGGTTGCGAGTGGTCCGATCTCGTTCATGACCGTTTTCGACACGGCGACGGAAACGGTGAAGCAGGGCGGCACGCGGCGCGGCGCCAACATGGGCATCCTTCGGATCGACCATCCCGATATCGAGAAGTTCATCATCTGCAAGACACTCGACGAGCGGTTGACCAACTTCAACATTTCCGTTGCGGTGACGGATGCGTTCATGGAGGCCGTCGAGCGCGACGGCGAATACGATCTGGTCAACCCGCGCACCGGTCAGAAGGTCAAGAGTGTTTCCGCGCGAAAGGTCTTCCAGGATATCGTTCAATCGGCATGGAACAATGGCGAGCCTGGAATCATCTTTCTCGACGCCATGAACCGGTTCAACCCCACGCCGCACGTCGGAACGATCGAAAGCACGAACCCCTGCGGCGAGCAGCCGCTTCTCCCGTATGAGTCGTGCAATTTGGGCTCGATCAACCTGGCCAACATGGTGCAAGACGGCGAGCTGGATTACAGCCACTTGAAGGAAGTGGTCTGGCACGTGGTGCATTTTCTGGACAATGTGATCGAGGTCAACAAATACCCGCTGCCCGAAATCGAAGCATTGACGCGCGCAAACCGCAAGATCGGCCTCGGGGTGATGGGGTTTGCGGACATGCTGATCGGTCTGGGAATCCCGTACAATTCCGAGGAAGCCGTCCAGAAAGCCGGGGAAGTCATGGAATTCATCCAGATGGAGTCCAAAGCCGCTTCCGCCCATTACGGGGAGCGACGGGGCAATTTCCCCAACTACGCCGGCTCGGTTTACGACAAGCCATCGACCCGGTTCATGCGTCACGCAACCACGACGACCATTGCCCCTACGGGCACCATCAGCATCATCGCCAACTGCTCGAGCGGGATCGAGCCGGTGTTTGCCATCAGCTTCGTACGGAAAGTCCTGGACGGTCAGGAGCTCCTCGAGGTTCATCCCCTGTTCCAGAAGGTGGCCAGGGAACGAGGCTTCTACAGCGAGCCGCTGATGAAGCGCATCGCGGAAAAAGGCGGCTGCCAAAGCTTCATGGAGATCCCCGAAGACGTCCGGCGCGTCTTCGTCGTCTCGCACGACGTGACGCCCGAATGGCACATCCGCATCCAGGCGGCCTTCCAGGAGCACACGGACAACGCGGTCAGCAAGACCATCAATTTTCCGAACTCGGCCACCGTCGAAGACGTTGAGAATGCCTACCAGATGGCCTTCAAGCTCGGGTGCAAGGGCATCACGATTTACCGCGACGGGAGCCGCGACGTACAGGTCCTCAATATTCAGCGCAAGGTGCAGTATCCCCAGGTGGAGCCGAGGCCAAGACCGGATGAAACCACCGGCGTGACCGAACGGATCAACACGGGGTGCGGCAAGCTCTACGTGACGATCAACACGGACGAATACGGTTTTTGCGAGGTGTTCGCCCAGATGGGCAAGGCCGGCGGCTGCGCCTATTCGCAGATCGAAGCGACCAGCCGGCTCATCTCGCTGGCCTTGCGCTCCGGGGTCAAGGTGGATGCCATTATCCGCCAACTGATGGGCATCCGCTGCCCGTCTCCCACCTGGCGAAACGGCGAGCAGGTCGTTTCCTGCTCGGATGCCATCGCCAAAGTCCTCAATCATCGAGCGCAGCTCAATATCGTCCATCACTCCGACGAGATGGGAGCGTGCCCGGATTGCGGGGCGTCCGTCGAGCACGAGGGAGGCTGCATCGTCTGTCGGGC
>CALBZH010000282.1 GCA_937889795.1 uncultured Syntrophobacteraceae bacterium
GCGTGTCCACGCTCATGAGCTCGGAGGCGATCTCATCATCGCGAATGGCCACGATCCCTTTGCCATAGACGGAATTCACCAGTCGATGAATCACCCACACCGTTGCGCCGACGGACACCAGGATCCAGATCATCGTCCACGGCAGGGCGACGACTTCCTCCATGCCGTTCACAACGTTCTTCATTCCCATGAAGCCCCGCGCCCCACCGATCGCCTGCACGTTTTCGATGCAGCTTTTCACGATGTAGTTGACGGCGAGGGTGATGATCGCCAGATAGTCTCCCCGGGTTCGAAAGGAGGGAACCGCCACCAGAACCCCAGCCAGTGCCGCACAAATTCCGCCCGCAAGCAGGGTGACCGGGAAGAGGTAGAGGGCACTGGAGCGTGACAAGAGCGCGGGCCCGAAGACGGTGCTGTTGTTAAAGAGCATCACGTTCAAGATGGAAGTGATATAAGCGCCAACGGCCATGAACCCGGCGTGTCCCACCGAGAATTCCCCCATGTAGCCGTTGATCAGATTCAAAGAGGTGGACAGAATGACGTTGATCCCGATGAACATGATGACGAGCTGAACGTAGGCGTTGATCCAGTCGGCTTTGCAGGCGACGACCACCAGCACGCAAAAGATGAGATAAGCAAACGGAACCAGAAAACGACGCATGGATGTGTCCTGACTGACCTATATTTTGGTGGCCCGAGCAACTCCGAACAGCCCCGTGGGCTTGACACAGAGAAAGATCAGGAGAATGCTGAAGGCCAGAAGATCTCGAAGGGTCGAAGGGAAGAACGCGGCGACGAAAATCTCGACGAATCCCAGAACGAATCCCCCCACGAACGCCCCACGAATCTCCCCGATCCCGCCGATCACCGCCGCGATAAAGGCCTTCCATCCGACGAGTGCCCCCATGTACGGCTCGAGCACCGGGTAGGCGGTGGCGAACAGCACGCCGGCAACGGCAGCCATGGAAGAACCCAGAACGAACGTGAACGCGATGACCGTATCCGTCGGGATGCCCATGAGCGGCACCGCCATCCGGTCATAGGAGATGGCGCGCATGGCCATGCCAAGCTTCGTCTTGCGCACGATGGTCTCGAGGAAGAGAAAGACGACGATGGTGGCCACGATCACAAGGATCTTGACGTTGCTGAAGGTCACGTTCCCGACGGTGTAGATCGTCTTTGAAAGAAGCTCGGGAAAATTCTTGCGGCTGGCCCCGAGCAGGAAAAGGTTCCCGTTTTCAAGCAGCAGCCCGCACATCAGCGCGGTGATGACCACGTAGAGCCGTGAGACACCCTTGCGCCGAAGGGGCCGATAAGCCACGCGCTCAATGGTGACTCCAAGCACGGCGGTGACGATCATGGTTACCACGAGCGTCACGACAAAGATCAGGGTAGGGTTGAGGGCGAACGGCAGCGAGAACGCGTACTGACCGAGCAGAAACGTCGCCACGAAGAAGCCGATATAGGCGCCCATCATGAAGATGTCACCGTGGGCGAAGTTGATCAGCAGCAGCACGCCGTAGACCATGGTATAGCCCAAAGCGATCAACGCATAGAAGCTCCCCCACTGCAGGGCATTGAGCAAATTCTGAAGAAAGGTTTCAACAAACAAGGATGAACACTCCTCATCATGTCCCATACACAGCGAAAGGCGGGAAGTTCACTTCCCGCCTTCACGCCGGTTCGAGCCACTAGAAATGGGATGATACGGTCATCGGATTACGGACAGACAGACTTGTAGAACTCAAAATCACCCTTGTCGCTGATCTTCACCACAACGGCGCATTTGACCGGGTCGCCGCCGGAGGAGAAGGTCATCTTGCCAGTGATCCCCTCGAAATCTTTGATCTTGGAAAGCCCATCGCGGATGGCAGTCCGATCCTTGTCGACATTCCCGGACAGTCCGCCCGTGGACTTGATGGCCTGGACCAGAAGCCCGATCGCATCCCAGGTGAGGGCGGCCACGTCATCGGGTACATAGCCGTACTTGGCGTTGTATTTGTCGATGAACTCCTTGGTTGCGCCCTTCGCGCCGGCCGCCGCATAGTGTGTGCTGAAAAACGCCCCGTTGCACGCGTTGCCGCAAAGCTTCATGAGCTCAGCCGACCCCCAGCTGTCGCTTCCCATGATGGGCTTCTTCCAGCCCAATTCCTTGGCCTGCTTCACGATGAGGGCCACTTCGCTATAGTACTGGGGGGTGAACAGGACGTCGGCTCCGGACTTCACAATGTTTGTGAGCTGAGCGCTGAAGTCGGTGTCTTTGGTGGTGAACGTTTCAAAGGAGACAACGGACCCCGGTCCGTGAATCTTCTCGAAAGCCTGCTTGAAATACTCAGCGAGCCCCTTCGGGTAATCGCTCGAGATATCGTACAAAACGGCTGCTTTTTTGGCTTTGAACTCTTCCGTTACGAAGTTGGCCGCCACCGGCCCCTGGAACGGATCCAGGAAGCATGCGCGGAAGACGTAGGGCCGTCCCTCGGTCGTCTTGGGATTGGTCGACCAAGGGGAGATCATGGGGGTCTTGTTGTCGTTCGCGACTTCCCCCGCGGGAATGGCCTGTTTGCTGGACTGCGGTCCGATCAAGGCCACCACCTGGTTCTGGGTGATCAGCTTGAGCGCCGCGGCCGTCGCGGACTCGGCCTTGGATTCATTGTCTTCGTAGACAAATTCCAGTTTGTAGGTCTTGTCGCCCACTTTGATGCCGCCAGCCTTGTTCATTTCCTCCAGGTAGATCTCGGCCGCGAACTTCGAGCTCTCACCCACCTTGGGAATGTCCCCGGTCAGAGGAATGTTGAAGCCAACCTTGATGGTTTGCGCCTGCGCTTGGACCAAGGGCAGGCAGGCAACGCCCACCAACACGACCAATGCCATCACCAGGAATTTCTTCCGCATTGCGATTGACCTCCTCGTCTTCTGGTTGTTGGATTTCGGGCGATCCTCCAGCCCGGAAACGGCGGGTGACACCATGCCCTTACAACACAAAACCCCTGCTCTGTCAACGTGGATGTCCTGCCAACCGGCGGGGGGCCGGAGCTAGGAAGCCCGCGTTGACCTCGTCTCGATTCGAACCACTTCAATCACGTTATTCTCAAATCGGCTCGCCAGCAACCTCGTCAGCAGAATTCCCCAGCCCCATCATGAGATTCGCCACGAGATCATCCGGCATCCCGTCGTCCGTATCCAAAGCCAGGTCAGCGACCGCTTCGTAGAGTGGCTTGCGCTCTTCAAGGAGCGTCGCAATCTCCTCTTCCAGCGACAGTTCGGTGAGCGGCGGTCGGGACTCGGCAGTTCTTGGGTCTTGGGAGAGACGTGTCAGGATGGTGCTCCTTCGAGCCCGTAGCCAGACCACATGGAAGTTCTCGGTCAGCACCTTCCGGTTCGTCGGCCGCAGGACCACGCCCCCGCCGGTCGCCACAACCAGCTTCTCATCCTCGCCGAGCCGTGCGAGCAGCTCCGCCTCCCGCTCACGGAAGGCATCCCACCCGTGACGGCTCACCCAGCTCTGAATCGTCTCTCC
>CALBZH010000283.1 GCA_937889795.1 uncultured Syntrophobacteraceae bacterium
CGACGCTCTTCCGATCTCCTTTGCGAAGTCGTAAAGATCCCGGGGAAGCAGCGGCTGCGAGCCCGCGCCAACGGCACCGTAGCCGTAGAGCAGATTGACCACGCTGTGGGGATTGGAGCTGATGAGGTGTACGGGACGGTCCTCTAATCCGAGCTCCCGCAGCTTTCCCTTGAGCTGTGCGGACCATCGTTTCCCATAAATGTGATGCAAAATGACGTGACTCAGGTCAGGGGTGAATTGAAGTTCGATATCCGCTTGTGTCTGATTGATTGTCTCAATGCCTTTTCCAAGCTTGTAAATGATCTCAAACAGACTATTGCAGAGATTTGTCTGTTTTTTACACGATTCAAAATATTCGTAGCTTTCCCTGGTTTCGTGAAAGGTTCTGCCAAGGATAATGCTCACATTCCAGATCGATCGATTTAAACTTTCATTGTCCAGATCACTTCCTTTCGTGACGACCTTTTCCAATTCTTGCCATTCCGTGGTCAGATTCCCTTCCTGGTCTCTCATTTTGCTGTGTATATTCTTTGCCTCTATATAAAGGAACGTCAGGTGTGTGAGAATATCATAGATCTCGCTGAAGCCGCACGTGATGACAAAGCACATTTCTCGTTCACTGATGCGATAAGATGTCCGCCTGCGCTTTGGGGGCACCAGCATCTCGAACGGCGTGTCCCCGAAGTCCTCCTCCGACGTCATGACGAAGCGGTTGCATTCCTCGATTCCCCTGGGGAGCCGATCCATCACGTATTCCAGCCCCTTGAGCTCGATGCTGCGAGGATCGTTCATGGTCCCGTAGATCTCCGGGCTGAGCGTCTTCAAGGCATCCTGGAGGACCTGGCCGGAGCGACCGTTCATCTTGAAGCGCCCGATCAGCAGGAGCGCGTCGGCCGCGATCCTGAAATTGCGGATGGCCAATCTTCCCGCGTGTGAGCGTGTGGTTTCTTCCATGTTGATCCTTCCTTGAGTGGATGCAGCGGAATTGCAGATCTCAAAGCGTGAGCCCGCTACGATTCGGGCTCCGGTGAACGACTCTGTGACGGCTTCCGGTCGTCGCCGGCCTTAAAGCTCTGGGGGGCGAAAACCTTGGTGTTGTCGACCTTCCCATCGAGCTTGATCCCCCAGGTGCGGAAGATCAGCCGTCGCAGAAGGTGCTTCTTGTCCTTCCTGGCGGCCTTGCGCGCCTCCCGCCTGGCCGCCTCATAACCGTCCGGCTCCTTCTGGCCTTCGACTGTCAGCCGCCGTGTGCCGCCATCGAGAGCGATGCTGTACCGGCCCAGATTGTACAGCAGGTACATGGCGTACAGATTGTCGTAGTCTTCGTAACTGCCCTGCTCTTCGAGGTAGTCGAGCGACAGCACCGAGGGAAAGCGGTTGGGGAGGTCTTTGTACATGATGCCTCCCTCGTCCTGCGGGTTGATGTAGGTCGAGCCGTCCCACTTCTTATACAGGACAACATCCAGGCGGTAGCCGCGTTTCGCGCAGCTCTTCACGATTGTCAAGGCGGTTCTGGTGGGCACGTTGGCTCTTACCGCTGACATGACTCTGAGCTTCGGTTGGAAACCCTCCGCCTTGACGGGGATATCCCTGAAGCCTGCGCCGACCTTGAACGCAAGGGCCACGGTCTTGGCACAGTTGAGGTGCATGTAGCCGTAGACGATGGGCGCGGGGTGATAGTCGGTCTTGTCCCTGCGCGCGTGGTAATCGTCGTTCAGCCTGTGGAAGAACCGGCTCAGGCCGTCCTTCACGTCCTTGGGAACGCCGAAGATGCGGATTCCGATGACCGACCGCTTAAAGATCTCGCCCATGTCCAGCCCGAAGGATGCGTCAGGACCCAGCGAGGACGTTGTTTTGAAAAGATACTCGGACTTGGGGACCATGCAGATCAGGTCCCGGGTGTAGAACCCGCGCAGGTGCTCCACGCTTCGATCGGCGTAGAAGTTGGCGGAGTAGACCAAGTCGTCGTCGGGGACCTGGTCGCGGATCGCCAGGGCCAGGTGGCCGGCCGAGCCCCCCTTCGACGTGCCGAAGCTCAGCAGGAGCTCCAGGTCGTATTGGTTCCGCCTGAGCAGGTCGGTGATCTCACCGATATTGGCAATATCGGGCCCGCCTTTGTGGCCGAATTCCCGGGCAGTCGCACTCGTCCATGTGAAGGCGACGCACAGAAGACAGGCAACCGCGGGAATCACTGCATACCGCGTGACGGCTGACCTGTCGACCCTTCGAAACCGGCCCGTCGATCTTCGGATCCCAATGCTTCTCCTGCACACGGCACGGTGCTCCTGGATGGTCTTCTTTGGGCGCAAAAGCGAGAGATCCATATCCCATGCGGCTTCGTAAGGGTCTCCTGTCCCCCGGCGAGAGGCGACAGTTGACCGCGGACTTCTTCGTTTTACTTCTCGCCGCGCACCTGCTCCCTGAAGATCTGTCTTGCGGCTTTGCGCCGCTCGGTTTCCAGCAAGACCTTGGCGTCGAGTCGCCCGAAGAGGTCCAGAATGAGGGCGATCAGTCCCGTCCATCCCGTCTGGTGGCTGGCCCCGAGCCCAGCCCCGTTGTCGCCGTGGAAGTACTCGTAAAAGAGGATCAGATCCCGCCAGTGCGGGTCATCCTGGAATTTGGCCGTCCCCCCGTAGACCGGACGCCTCCCGCCGGCGTCACGCAGAAACGTGCCCGCCAGCCGGCGAGCAAGCTCCTG
>CALBZH010000284.1 GCA_937889795.1 uncultured Syntrophobacteraceae bacterium
TTTCAATGGCTTTGATTTGCTCCTGAAGACCAACGGAACGATCCAGTAACCCTCGGATCGCTTCCAATGCGGATGCCACGTCGTGACGGAAACGGTTGTCGTCCATTTGAATTCTCCCCGCTCGGGACGAAACGATCGCCAGAGCACCTAAGGCATCTGCTGCACGAGATCGAGCGACGGTGCGTAGCCGGGCGTGTAGGCAACCTCCTGCACTCCCGGCGTTGCGGCGCTGATTTCTTTTACAATTTCAAGGTCACTTGCCGCGAGATAGGGGCCGAACAGATGGACGGTCCCGTCTTCGGCCTTTGCACTGATCTCATAGGGATTGGTGCGAGTGTCACTCACCAGATTGGCTTCTACCGATGCCGCAAGGAGCAGGCCGCTCACCTTGGAACGGGATTCGGGCAGGGTCTGAAACTCGTCCTCAGACATGACGCGCTCGAAAAGACCGCACACCGCCTTGAAACTGATATGCCCCAGATTCAGGTGCAGGTCGTAGAACCTTGGGTCACGGATATCCCGGTGGTACATGAGACGCGCCCAGCGTACACGCTCTTCGTCCGCTTTGGTGATGTAGTCGCGTGCGGCCTGCTCATCACACAACCTTCGCTCCATGGTCATCTTGACCCGAAATTCAAGCGGAGCATCGATGCGTGTTCTTATAAAATGCTGGAGTGGCGGCAGGAGGAAGTGAGCAGAGTAGCCATGGTAGACCATGTTGTCGGCCAGGACCTCTTCGAGCAGGGCATGACGCAGGAGCACCAGGTAGGACCATCGCAATTTGCTGAACTGCTCGTAGGCCGAGATCGCCCCGTCCAGCTTCTCCATGATCCGCGTGGCGAGATCGCCGTGGCGGTCGACTCGCTTGGTCAGGGTTTCATGAGAGATGCACCGTATCCCGGTGCGCTCTTGAAGACAGTCTGCAATCTTGGAAGCACCGGCCATGGTGCCACGGGAGATGAAAAGAATCGGCATAAGCCCCAAATCCTTCTTTTGAGCCTCTTCGCAGCCCTCGTAACGGTTGTGTCAGGGCGGAGCACTGGATCGCAGGATACCATAAGTGAACAGAGAATGGGAAAAGGGCTTGGGCTTTCAGGATGGCATGCTCGGGCCGACGGCTACGATGGGCAGATAAAGGGTGAACTGAGAGCCCCGCCCGGGGTGGCTCACGACTTCGATGCGGCCCTTATGGGCGTGCACCACCGCTTGCACCAGGCTCAGCCCCAGGCCGAGTCCCCGCTGGGTGCGGCTTTTGTTGCCCCGGTACAGCCGATCGAAGATCCTGGGCAGGTCAAATGGATCAACGCCTGTCCCGTTGTCTTGGACCGCCGCGACCTAGTACAAGTCGACCATCTCGCGAATCAAGTCCGCCATGCTCGTCCGCACCGGATAAGTCGTGAGGCGCGTCATCGAGAGCTTTGCGCATCCCGAGGATGAGGGTCTGGATCCGCCCGGGCATCCCGTTGAACAGATGGACCAGCTCCCCGAGCTCATCGTTCCTCGAAGATGCCGGGCCGGCAGGCGAGCGTCCATCTTGCCGGTGTCGATACGTTTTACGGTGTAGATCAAATCGCGAACGGGCCGCGGGATGCTTAAAGCTAGAAAGGCGCTTCCAACAAAGCCGATCAGGACTGTCGGAATCAGGATGAGAGCATGGATCGCTCGAAGGCGCTCGATCAGCTCGTTGATCTACGGTGGCCTCCGCCGTGACCGGTTGATCCGGCTCGGTCTAAGCGCTGATGGCGGCTTTCAAGCTGCTCGAAAGGGTATTGCATGCCGCGATCACTTCGGGTTGGTCCTCGAATTGTCTGAACATATCAGGCGTTATCTGGAAGTTCTCGAACTGCTCGGGAGCGAGCCACCTCGCCGGTCCGCCGTAACGGCAGGTCGTCCCGTGGCCGCAGACGAAACACGGCGGCGTAGCGCTGTTGAAAGAAATCGAGCCGACCACGTTGCATTCAAAGTAGCTGCTGAACCGGTAAGTGAGATCTTCCGTGACCTTTTCAGCTTCGTGCCCGCCGACCACCACGGTTGCGACCGGTTTTCCCTTCGTGACCATGCGAACATGCCGCAGTGGAAATAGTCGCTCGAGGAAAGTGTGCGTAAATGCGTTTGGGTGGCCAAAGTAGACGGCCGCGCCGATGATAAGGGCGTCCGCGTCGACGATCCTGTCGTAGAGAGGTGCCATGTCGTCCTTCTGGATGCAGCGGTTGGTGTCCGCGCATTTCACGCATCCCACGCAGGGGTTGATCCTGAGCCTTGAAAGGTGAACCATTTCATATTCTTTGCCGGTGTCCCCGGCGATCTTTTCGACCATGCGGTGCAGGTTCCCGTGTGCCTTGGGGCTTCCGTTTATCACTAGAATCATGTTCCAATCCTTTTCGGGACGGCCCATTCGCCCGGGACGCCTGGAGGGGCAATCCAATCATGTACGCGATGGGGGATGGGCCGTCCTGTTCTAGTTGTTACTTCTTCTTTTCCTCTTGCTTTTCGGCGAGCACGACCTTCTTGCCGCAAAGGTCACATTTTCCTTCTTCCGTGATGCAGGGTTGCTTCGGGGCTTCACCGCCGCAGATTCCGCACTTTGGCATCCTGATTCACCTCCTTTCGGTTGTCCGTGGTTGTGTTAATGACGGTTCTAACCGAGAGAGGGAATCACTTCTGTAGCCGATGCTACGCGGCAGAAGAATCAGGCGCA
>CALBZH010000285.1 GCA_937889795.1 uncultured Syntrophobacteraceae bacterium
TGCTAGAGACCTCCGCGTTCGCTTGCGCCTACACCATGCTGATCGCCTGCTTCATCCGACGCGACATCCATCCGCTGCGCCAGTTGCCGCGCGTGCTGGTGAAGGCCGGAGCCCTGGTCGGCGCCGTGCTGCTTCTGCTCAGCTGCGCCATGGGACTCACCAGTTATCTCGTGGACGCGCAGATCCCCGATCAACTGCTCCGGAGCGTGGAGACGCACATCCACTCGCCCCTCGTCTTTCTGCTCGTGCTGAACGTCGTTCTGCTGGTGCTGGGAAGTGTCCTCGAGATCTTTTCAGCCATCATCGTGCTGACCCCGCTGGTGATCCCGCTCGGGACCGCCTTCGGGATCCACCCGGTCCATCTGGGTATCATCTTCCTGGCCAACCTGGAGCTGGGCTTCCTCTTTCCGCCGGTCGGGCTGAACCTGCTGTTGTCGTCATCCCGGTTCCATAAGCCGCTCGCTTCCTTGTACAAGCATGTGCTGCCCTTCGTGTTGATCCTGGGCGTCGGGGTCTTGCTGATCACCTACATCCCGCCTCTCTCGCTCGGGATGCTCCGGCTGCTGGGCTACCTCTGAAAACGTCCAAACGAATCAAGAAGGGTTTTATGGGCGCTCATCTTGTTCTCGTCGGGGGCGGACACGCCCACCTTGCCACGCTCAAGGGGATCGGCGACTACGTGAGCCGAGCCCACCGGGTGACTCTGATCAATCCGTCGACCCACCACTATTATTCCGGGATGGGCCCGGGGCTGCTCTCGGGCATCTACCGGCCCCAGGAGGTGCGCTTCAACGTCGGGAAGATGGTTGAGCGCGGGGGCGGCACCTTCATCGAAAGCCGTGTGACAGGGATCGACCCGGTAAACCGCGCGCTGATCCTGGCCGACGGAAGAACGGTGACCTACGATATCGCTTCGTTCAACCTGGGGAGCGAAGTGGTGCCAGTACTCCGCCAAAGGAGTCATGTCGGGCAAGAGAACACCCCCCCAACCCCCCTCGAGGGGGGAATCAGAGAGGGGTGTGCCTTGCGGAACATGGCTGACAGAGCACTGGACGGCTTTGTTCCGACGCCGGAGCGGGTTTTCCCTGTGAAGCCGATCATCAATCTCCTCACGGCCCGTCGGTCCATTCTCGACCATTCTCGGGATCGCGGGATCGAGATCGTCATCATCGGCGGGGGGCCGGCAGGGATCGAGCTTGCGGGGAACGCCTGGCGGCTGGCCAACGAGCATCGAATAACGGCGCGGATCTCCTTGATCAGCGGCGGGGCGATCCTGGAGCAGTCTCCCGCTCGGGCAAGGCAGTTCGTTCTCGAGTCATTTGCCTTGCGTGGCATCGGGGTTCGGGAGCACGTCCGGATGGTTGCGATGGAAAGCGGTCACGTGAGCCTCTCGGACGGCACGGACGCTCCGTATGACGTCGCCTTTCTGGCCTCGGGGATTCGTCCCCCTGAGATCTTTCGAGAATCGGGCCTGCCGGTGACTGAAGACGGCAGTCTGATGGTGGACAAGGATCTTCGGTGCGTCGGTTCTCCGACGCTGTTCGGCGGGGGGGACTGCGTCGGCGTGGACGGATACCGTCTTGCCAAGGTGGGCGTGCATGCGGTGGGGCAGAGCCGCGTGCTGCGGCACAACCTGCTGGCGGCTCTGGAGGGGCGATCGATGCGCCCCTTCATCCCCAAAGAGCACTACATGCTGATCCTGAACTTGGGGGACGGACGGGGGATTCTGTGCAAGCGCGGCGGGGTCTTTCGGGGGCGGTGGGCGTACTTGCTGAAGGACTACGTTGACAGACGCTTCATGCGAGCGTTCCAGGTTTCGGGCGAACGAACGGAGCCTTGAACGCTGGGGCCGCCTGAACGTGTCCCCGGTTGGAGCTCAGGGACCCGGAAGGCGAGTCGGATTGTACGCCTTCCGGGTTCCTGGAGTGTAAGTGATTCGAAACTGCCTTGAGGTCGTCTCTGTCTGATTACTGAGAGATTGAAAGCGGTGTCGCGATTGTATCCGGGAGGCCGGCCGCCGCGGCGGAGATCGGGGTGAGCTCCCATCCGCCATTGGTCCCGCCACTTGGCTGGCAATTCGGATTGTCTATCGATAGGGTCGCGAAAGCGCCTGAACTGCTCGTCCCGTCTGGATCCACCGAAGCTGGCACCATGAGGGACGCGAGAGAGCCGGAATAGACAATCGTTTTGCCGTATATCTTGTAAACGCTCTCATCGTCGCCGCTGTTGAGGTAGGCCGTTCCCTGGCACGACGCCTCTGAGTACCACAGCTGGGCTGGTGGAAGCACGCCGTCCCAAGGGATGAAGATCATGTAGCCGGTGGAGGTGATGATCGTTGCACCATACGAGTCTGCAGACAGGATCTTCCCTAAGGTCACGCTGTTGTGGTCCACGAGGGTCGCGCCGCCTCCCGCCGGGCCGATGGGACCCTGGGGCCCCACGGGACCTTGCTCTCCTTGCGGTCCCGCTGGTCCCTGAATGCCTTGCAGTCCCTGTGCCCCGGTGGCCCCTGTTGGTCCTTGCGGTCCCACGGAACCTTGCTCCCCCTGAGGTCCGGATGGTCCTTGAACGCCCTGCTCCCCTTGCGGTCCGGGGTCTCCCTTAGGACCCTGGGACCCCACGGGACCTTGCTCTCCTTGCGGTCCCG
>CALBZH010000286.1 GCA_937889795.1 uncultured Syntrophobacteraceae bacterium
CAGGAAGAAACCTGGACGCCTGGATCCGTTTCTTCCTGCGCATCCTAAAGCAGCAGAAGGACACTCTGCTTCGCAAGGTGGAGCGGGAACAGCTCCTGGGAAGAGTTCCGATGGCAGCCGAACGAGTGCTCGTTCTGGTCAGAGAGCGTGGGCGGATAACCATCGCAGATGTGGTAACACTGCTCCAAATGAACAAAAACACCGCGAAGCTCCACCTACGACAACTCGTCAACCAAGGGTACCTGATCCAGCAGGGCAGAGGCAAAGCAACCTGGTACACCCTTGGTCGATCGCTCTGATCGTCGGATCATGTCATCGTTTGGAGGACGTGTTTATAAAGGTAGCGCCGTGTGCAGCACAATGCAGGGATTCCCACGCTTCACGGCGCTACCCCGTGTCATCAAGACAGGATCAGTCGTCTCGTTGGGACAGCTCCACGAGGACACCGTAGGTGGATTTCGGGTGGAGGAAGGCGATCATGGCGCCGCCGGCTCCGCGCCGGGGCTTTTCATCGATGAGCTGAACGCCTTTGGCCTTGAGCTCGGCAAGGGCCTCTTCAATGTTTTCCACGCGAAACGCGATGTGCTGTACGCCTTCCCCTCGTTTTTCAAGGTACTTGGCGATGGGGCCGTCCGGGGCCGTGGACTCGAGCAGCTCCACTTCGGTGTCCCCGACGGGAAAGAACGCAGTCGTGACTTTCTGCTCGGCAACGGTTTCGCTGCCGGCGTGCACGAGCCCGAGGAGGTCCTGGTAGAGCTTCTTTGTCTCGTCGATGCTTTTCACCGCAATGCCAATATGGTCCACTTTCAGGACTTTCATGGTGTCTCCTTGTTGTTCGCTGGGATGCACAGCCAGGTGTTGACGATATCCCGCATGATGCCGTAAGGATCGCGCTTTCGCTCCAAAATCTCCTCGATCATCCGGTCCATCTGACCCGTGTCCTGCAGGCGCGCACGCACGATCCGGAAGAGCTCGTTGTGGATCATGCGCAAGGTTTCCTGCCGGGTGCGGTTGCGCCGTTTTTCGATGAATTCCCCGCTTTCCTCCAGGTGCTTTCGATGGGCTTGAATCTTCTCCCAAAGGTCCGTGACGCCTTCGTCTTGAACGGCCACGGTTTTCAGAACGGCCGGGGTCCATGATCTTGGCTTGATCTGGTGGTCCTGCTCGACTCGGCCCGTTACCTCGGTCCACAGCTGATCCGCACCGTTGCGGTCCGCCTTGTTGATCACGAAAACGTCGGCAATCTCCATCACGCCGGATTTCATGCTCTGGATCGCATCGCCCAGTCCGGGCACGAGCACGAGGCAGGTCGTGTCCGCAATGCCGATGATATCGACCTCATCCTGACCGACCCCGACCGTCTCGATGATCACCATGTCTTTGCCGAGCGCGTCCAAAACCTTGACCACGTCCGCCGTCGACTTGGCCATGCCGCCCAGAAAGCCGCGGGTTGCCATGCTCCGAATGAAGACGCCGGGGTCCAGGCTGAGCTGGCTCATGCGCACCCGGTCTCCGAGGACCGCGCCCCCGGTAAAGGGGCTGGATGGATCCACGGCGATGATGCCGACGGTGAGCCCCGACTGGCGGATGGCGTGCGTGAGGCGGTCCGTGAGGGTGCTCTTTCCCGCCCCCGGGGAGCCCGTGATGCCGATGATGTAGGCTCTTCCCGTGTGGGCGTGAAGCTTTTCCATGCACGGGAAGGCCCGGTCGTCTTCGTTTTTGAGCCAAGTGATGAGACGCGCCGCGGCTCGCGTTGAGCCTTGGAGCACGTCCTCGGCGTAATCCGTCGACAAGGGTGTCTCCGTCTCAGTTGCGTACGTTTGACTGGATGAACTTCACGATCTCACCGGTGTCCGTGCCGGGTCCGAAGATGCCTTTGACGCCGGCCTTGATCAGACCGTCCACGTCCTCGGTTGGGATGATACCTCCCCCGACGACCAGCACGTCGTCGAGGCCCTTGTCCTTCAGCAGCTGGACGACCTTCGGGAAAAAGTAGTTGTGAACACCCGAGAGACTGCTCAGCCCTACGACGTCCGCATCCTCCTGAAGCGCCGTCTCGACGATCATTTCAGGGGTTTGCCGGAGTCCTGTGTAAACGACTTCCATCCCCGCCTCGGCAAAGATCCGGGCAAGCAGCTTCGCCCCGCGGTCGTGGCCATCGAGGCCGGGCTTGGCAACGATGATCTTGATCTTGCGTTCCTGAGCCATGAAATCTCCTCCAGAATAAATGTCTCAACCTGTATGGCTTCCCCGCTTCCTTCCCGGGGGATCACACGAATTCTTTTGGCCGGTATTCTCCGAAGATGGAGCGCCAGACGTCACAGATCTCGCCGATCGTGGCGCGCGCCTTGACGGCTTCGATCACGGCCGGCATGACGTTATCGCTCGACTGGGACACTGCCTTCAGCTGGTCAAGGGCTTGCTGGCACTTGGCCTGGTCGCGGCCGGCCCGCAGTCCCTTCAGCTTCTCGGACTCGATTTCGCCGACCGACATGTCGACTCGAAGCAGGTTGGTGGGAGGGGGCTCTTCCATGGTGTACTTGTTGATGCCCACATAGACCCGCTCGTTGGATTCGATTTCCTTTTGGAAGCGATAGGCGCTGTTCTGGATTTCCTTCTGGATGAATCCCTGCTCGATCGCAGCCAAGGTTCCGCCCATGGTGTCGATCTTTTTGATGTATTCCTCGATCTCGGCTTCGATCTTGTCCGTCATGGCTTCGACAAAATAGCTGCCGGCCAGGGGATCGATGGTATCCGCCGCGCCGCTTTCCTCGGCAAGATCGGAAGAGCGTC
>CALBZH010000287.1 GCA_937889795.1 uncultured Syntrophobacteraceae bacterium
ATATCCACTCGTGACTGGAGTTCAGACGTGTGCTCTTCCGATCTTGTTTGATAGGCTGCAGACAGTCTTCCAGTCAGCATTTGCGGCCTCCGAAAAGGCCAGCCAACCGTTCAGCGAAGCTTGGGGGGAAGCATGGCACGGCAGAGCGCGCGTCGACCCGTGAAGGGCCTTTCCAAGATGGCCGAGACCGCGGTCCTGAAGCGGCAGGTCATGGGACGGCTGAGGATGAACCGCTGGCTCAGGATCCTCAGGGAGCTTTCCAGCTATGACGAGGCGGGCGACTTGCTGCGCTCCCGCAGCAAGAAAGGCGCCGGAATTTCGGTGGTGTCCTGTATCGTGTTGCTTGTTCTTCTTTTCGTCTTTTGGGGGGGAGGGGAGCTTCTCATTGTTTCTGTGGCCTTGGGCGCTGGCGCACTCCTCACGTTGGGCTTTTCCATCTTCTTTCTGAAGAAGCTGAAGCAGCTGGACGCCCTGGACCTGGCAAATGATTTTCGGTCCATCTTGCTCCCGTTCCTGGTCGCCATTCGCGAGGACGTGCCCTCCACGGAAAAGGTCAAACTGAATCTCGATCTGGCGGGACCGTCGGAGGCGAAGATGATCCGAAAGGGAAACCTGGGGAAAAAGGGCGGCAAGGAGATCGAGGAAACGGTCTATTCGGATCCATGGTGCCACCTGGAGGCGCCATTGGCAGCCGGGAAGCACATCAGGCTCGATATTGCCAATATCTACACGCGGCATCAAATCAGCTGGAGAACGACTCGAGGCAAGAACAAGAGCAAGAGCAAATGGAGAAAGCTGGTCGTCGTGCGAGCGGAAATGGCGCCCGATGCGGTACGGTTCACGCTCGACCCCGTCGCTCTCAAGAAGGGACAGAAAGAGGTTGGCCTGAAGCTCAAGAAACGGACGGAGGGTGAAGCGGTCGCCATCAAGATGAAGAAGAAATTCAAAGCCATAGGCAACGACCCGCCCGTGGACACCGTTCAAGCCAAAGAGCTCATTGCCCTGTTTCTCAGGCTGGGGTCCCTGATCCGGCCCATTCCGACCGGGAGCCAAGCGACATGATGCCAAACGACGGTCTCTGCCACGCGAAAAAGGGGCTCCTCAGTCTTCGGGAATGCGGCAAGCACGCGCTGTCATCCTGTCAGACCTGCGGCATCGGGCTGTGTGAAGACCACCAGGTTCTCAGCGCCGATGGTGTTTTCTGCCCGGATTGCGCCGTTCAGGATGATCGGTTCCGGGATGTGGACGACGAGCGCCTGGAGAGGGTGCGCTACCGGCGAGAGGCCGGCTATTACGACAGTGGCATGTATTACACCTTCACCGATACCGATTACGGGGCGTTCGAGGCTCAAGAGGATGAAGGAGAGGAGTCGGCTCAAGCGGAAGCGGCCATGGCTGCCGGGCTGGAGTCGGAAGACGATGATTCGCACGATGCGGATGACCTGGACGACGACATGGAGAGCTGACCTGCTCAGGACGCAGCCATTCTATCCTGAGGCCGAGGTCAAGCTCGTCGCACCTCTCGGGATCGGAAGCCATCTCCTCAGTATGAGCCCATACAAACCTTCACGAATCCTCTGGATCACCGAGCGGTATCCTCCCTTGACCGGCGGCATGGCTGTGAGCGCGCTCCGCCAGGTCCAGGGACTTCGGCGGCGCGGTCTGCGGGTCGATGTCATCGCCTTTACGGAGACGGATCCTCGTGCCCTCGTGAGCACGGTTCCCCGCGACGGCGGTGTGGATCATCATCTCAGCCGCTCGCCGCGCCGTGGCTTGACGGCGCAGAAGGCGTGGCGGCTCACCTCCTTCGCGCATGCCAGCAGCCCTTATACGGCGGTGGTCGGCTTCGGCGCCGGGATGTCGGGATACCTGGCCGCCACCTTCGCGGCCTGGCTGGGATGCCCGTCGGCTGTGCTGGTGCGCGGGAACGACTTCGACCAGGACTGGTTCGAGCCCCATCGCAGTCATTGGGTGCGGGAAGCGCTTTCGCGGGCATGTGTCGTCGGGGCCGTCTCCCACGACATGATCCGCCGCATACGAGCCTTGTTTCCAGAGCAGGACGTCCGCTTCGTCCCCAATGGCGTCGATCTCGCCGGGCTCGAGATGCTCCCACGGGATGAAGTTGTCAGGTCGGAAGCACGCTCGCGGCTGGCGGCCGACGGCCGGAGCA
This sequence comes from uncultured Syntrophobacteraceae bacterium, assembly GCA_937889795.1. GTDB lineage: Bacteria > Desulfobacterota > Syntrophobacteria > Syntrophobacterales > Syntrophobacteraceae > CALBZH01. The sequence continues at coordinate 2,171 of CALBZH010000287.1, forward strand.
TCGTCGGGCTCTTCGGGGAGCTCAAGTACAAGAAAGGTGTCCCGTTCTGGCTGGGGGCCATCCGGGAGGCCGGATTGATCGATCGCGTGGCGCTGCTGGTCGTGGGGAAGTGGGTGGACGAAGAAACGCGAATCCTCCTGAACGACCCCGGTCTTGCCCCGCCCAGCATGCATGTGCCGTTCTCAAACCGAAAGCGGCTGCCCGGCTACTACAAAGCATGTGACTTCGTGGCGCTGCCCTCGCATTTCGATGGCATGCCCAACGTCCTTCTCGAAGCCATGGCGCTCGGGGTCGTGCCGATCGTCTCCGATGCGGGGGCCATGGGAGAAATCGTCGAGGATGGGCGGACGGGATTCGTCTTTCCGGCGGACGACCGCCGTGCCGCCGCCGAGGCCACAGCCCGAGCCCTGGACCTCGACGCCGATGAGCGCGCTCGGATGGCCAAGCTGGCATCCCAATCGGTTTCCGAGCGGTTTTCCCTGGAGCGCGAAACGGACGCGCTGTGCGAGATTCTGCTTTCCAAACGGAGATGACTGTGAGCTGCCCTGATGTCGAAAAAGAGGGTAGCAGCGCCTCTCGCTTCGCGAAGAAGCATCCAGTGCTTATCGCGGCCCCCGGAGCTGGACTCGGACACCTCGTGCGGGCCTGGGCGATTTCCTCGGAGCTCTCGAAGCTCGGTATCGGCGCAAGGGTGGTCACGCATTCGACGTACGCTCTCGGACTTTCCCGATTGACCGGCTGTGCCATCGACTTCATTCCCGCTTCCCGATGGAAGCAGGCCATCTCTTCGTACTGTGAGAAGGCAAAGCCCGACCTTGTTGTCCTGGATACGTTTCCATGGGGCATTCGCGGGGAATGGGCGCATGCCGTGGCCCACCGCAGCCAAATCATTCTCCTGGCACGACGGCTGAACGTTTCCGCCTACCTCCATGCGGCGGGCATGCAATGGAATGCGAGCAGCCCTGTCCCGCAGCATGTGATCGTGAGCGAGCCGCTGAGCCTGGATTACAGGGGGCTGCTCGAAGCGTCGGCCTGCCGACTGGACGTGCTCCCCGGGCGGATTCGTCTTGTTCTGGACGACCTACCGTGGCGGAAGCCACCAGGGCTGGTGAAACGGCTGCTTCAGAAGCCCACCTGGCTCGTGGTCCATTCCGGCCCCGCTGAAGAAGTCGGCCGACTATTGGCTCTGGCGCGAGACGACATGAAGGGCTGTGGAGACGGCCAGATCATCGCCATCGTGCCCGAGGAGGCACGTTTTCCAGGGGTGCTCACCTTCCAGTTCTTCCCGGCTGCTCTTCTATATCCGTACGCGCACCGCGTGGTGACGGCGGCCGGCTACAATTGCATCGCCGAAACGGCGCCATGGCGGGAAAAGCACTTGGGTATGCCTTTCTCGAGACGCTATGACGAGCAGGAGGAGCGGTTCCGGGAGGCGAGGACGGATGCGGATCGGGAGAACGGTGTTTACCAGACGGCTCGGCACATTGCTTCGCTCCTGTGAGGATGCCGGGCTGGTCCGTCTCCGCTTCTTCGCCCTGGATGCTCGAAGAGGTCGACTCTCCGGACCAGCACTGCGCCGAATTCCCTGCGAGCTACCTCTTCGGAGATCCCTTGATTCTTTAACCTCCGACCCTACCTTGTTGATCGTGAGTCGTGGTGTGAGAGCGGCAACCTTCGCGTGCATCGCTGGAAAAGGGACAGATCATGACGCTCAAGATAAAAGCCTTGCTGGTGATCATCACGGCGGTCCTGTGCTTCACTGGTTTGGCAGGGCAAGGAGCGGCGCAGGAGCGCGCCGAGCAAAGGTCGGGCTCCGATCTCAAGGGGAGGAATCGCGATCTGGCGACGTTTGCCGGCGGGTGCTTCTGGTGCGTTGAAGCCGATTTCGAGAAGGTCCAGGGCGTGATCCGAGTGATCTCCGGCTTCACCGGCGGCCACAAGGAAGACCCCTCCTACGCGGAGGTCTCGGCGGGAGTGACGGGACACCTCGAATCGGTCGAGGTTGTCTACGACCCCGAGAGGGTCAGCTATGGCGAGCTGCTCGACTTCTTCTGGCGGCACATCGACCCGACCGACCCCGGCGGCCAGTTTGTGGACCGGGGAGCCCAGTATCGCAGCGCCATTTTCTATCACAACGAGACACAAAAGCGGCTCGCCGAGGAGTCCAGACTTCGGCTGCAGGAATCCGGGCGTTTCAGCAAGCCCATCGTGACGGAAATCCTTCCCGCCGGCCGGTTCTACGTGGCCGAGCTCTACCACCAGGACTATTACAAGACCCACAGCCTCAAGTATTCCTACTATCGGTGGCGCTCGGGAAGAGACCAGTTCCTGGAGAAGGTCTGGGGCAAGGAGCGAGATGGGACGAGGAAGGCGATGGGGGTGCCTTAGTCCGCTGAGGTCGACGCCAGGTCGTTCAGTGTCCGTATCAACCGGTGAGCCACTCTGCCGAGCCACCATGACTGGGGGGCACAACGACCGATGAAGCCCACCTGGAGCCCCCACGCGGGTCATCCCGGCATGTTTTTGGCTGGGATCCCGCACTCTTCAAAAGACAAGCCGGGATCCCGCTTGAAAGATGGCCGGGACGACGCCTGGGATTTCGATCTTTCCCTTCGGTTTCCGGGTCGTCAACGCCGCCAGGCAGGCGGACCCGGACGTTACGGCTGGGCCAGATGCCGTGCCGGCTCGGGCTCCGCGGAATGGACCACCAGGACAGGGATTCGCAGCCGATGACGAACGGTGGACACCGTTTCGCCATGGACAAGGTCTTCGATGCCGCGGTGCCCGTGCGAGCCCAGCACCAGCATGTCGAGCCGAGTCTCGTGCGCGGCGCGGACGATTCCCTCGGCGGGTCTCCCGAACTGCAAGACGACCGTCACGGGCAGGTCCGGCCGCTCCACTTCACGGGCGAGCTCCTCGAGATACAGTTCATCCGAATGGGCGTGAAGGCTGGCGCTGCTCTCCCCCAGCACCATGACGCCGGGGGAATCCACCACGTGGATGAGAACCAAAGCTGCGTGATTGGCTTGAGCGAGGCTCAGCGCCGCAGACAGGATGTGAGAGTCACCCGCCGAATGCTGCAGGGCCGCCCCCACCCGGTGCACCTTCAGGGGTTGGATTCGGGATACAACCTGCTGGCTCGCCGTGGCGACGCCGCTGCCCCAGCTCTTGCTTCCCCGAAGCCACGGCCAAGCCACCAGGGCAATGAGGAATCCTCCCAGGAAGAGCGCGGCCGGGATCGCAGCCAGCCAAACCCATTGTGAACCCGTGCCTACCCACCCGGCGATTTCTTCCATGACGAGCTTCGCGTTCAATCCGATGATCAGGGCTGCGACGCTCCAAGCCAGTACGGTGACCCATCGCCGGTTGGCGAAGCTCCCCATCTTGCGCGGATCGGAGGTGAAGTGAATCAGCGGAACGATGGCGAACGGAAGCTGGAGGCTCAAGACGACCTGGGACAGGACCAGGAGGCGGTAAATGCCTTCGCTGCCGGCGAGGCTAATGGCCGCAACGGCGGGCACGAGGGCCACGAGCCGGGTGACCAGTCGACGCACCCACGGTGTCAGCCGCAAATTGAGGAACCCCTCCATCACCACCTGGCCGGAAATGGTGCCGGTGATCGTCGAGCTCTGGCCGGCGGCCAGCAGGGCCACGGCAAAGGCATATGGAGCGACGGATTCCCCGAGGAGACGTTCAAGAAGCGTGTGGGCCTGCTCGATCTCGGTGACGACGATTCCCTGTCTATGAAAAACA
>CALBZH010000288.1 GCA_937889795.1 uncultured Syntrophobacteraceae bacterium
CCCCGACCCGGCAAACCGCCTTAACCTCAAGGTGCACCGTCTCACCGGCATTGCCCTCGGTGAGAGCCCGGCCGTCCACGCTCAAAATCCTGGTGACGGTGAAGGCCTCCTTCTCCCGCCCTTCCTCGGATTCCGGCCTGAGCCTGTCTCCGGCCCGCAGCGTGCGTCGCAGGGTCACCACAAGCTTCCCCTCGCGCACCTCCTTCACGCTCCCAACCCAAAGGCCGCTCGACCCCGAGCGATGCGGGGTGAGGATCTGCCCTTGAAAGTCCTCTGCCAGGTATCCCAACGTCAAGCGCCTCGACGGAGCTTGAGCAAGCCATTCCTGCGCCTCGGCGACCGCCGCGGCCTCCTGCCGCGGAGGCGCGTCCAGCACATAGCGATACGCCTTGACCACCTGAGCGATGTAATCCGCAGATTTCATCCGCCCTTCGATCTTGAACGCCGCCAGTCGGAGTCGTTTCAGCTCGGGGATCAAAGGAATCAAGCAGAGGTCGTTGCACGAGAGAAAGAATCCTTCGTTCTTTCCCTGGCGAAACCGAAGGCGACACGGCTGCACGCAACGTCCTTGAAGCCCTCCGTGCCCCCCCCGGAAACTGCTGGCCATGCACAGGCCTGAGTAGGCGTAGCACAGAGCCCCGTGCACGAACACTTCGAGACCGACGCTCGTCTTGGACGCGATGCCCTCGATCTCCTTCAAGGTGAGCTCCCGAGCAAGCACGACCCGTTCCGCGCCCATCCGTTCCAACTGCCGGACCCCGGCATGGTTATGGATCGCCATGAGCGTGCTTGCGTGCAGCCGCAGCTCGGGGAAGAAGCGGTTCGCAACGGCGAAAATCCCCAGATCCTGGACGATCACCCCGTCCACCTCACAGCGGGTCAGCGACTCCAGAAGGGCCGGAATCCCGGTCCGCTCACTCTCGGTGACCGCACTGTTGAGCGCCACATAGACCAACACGCCCCGCTTATGGGCAAAGGGCACGACGCATGCGAGCTCGTCGAGGCTGAAATTGGCCGCGGAAGCCCGGGCGCTCAGTCGCTTGAGCCCAAGATAGACCGCATCCGCGCCGCTTTCGACCGCCGCGAGCAAGGCTTCGGGATGCCCGGCAGGCGCCAGGAGCTCGGGACGTGGATGTCCCATAGGAGCAGCTGGACCCCGGTCGGCGCCCTGGCTCACGCGTCCCCCTTTGTGCCGATGCCCCTTTGATGCCGCATCAGCTTCTCCCGAAGACTCTCTGAAAGATGGTGTCCACATGCTTCAGGTGATAGTGGAGGTCGAAGAGGGAATCCAGCTCCGAGGCTGAAAGGTGGCGTTTGATGTCCGGATCCGCCTTCAGCTTCTCCTGGAGCTGGCCACGCTCTTCCCAAACCGCCATGGCATTCCTTTGGACCAGCCGATAGGCGTCCTCGCGCGTCACGCCCTTTTCCGTCAGGGCAAGCATCACCTGCTGTGAAAAGAAAAGCCCCCCCGTAAGCTTCATGTTCCGCTCCATCGCCTCCGGGTAAACGGTCAGACGATCCAGGACGCGGGTCAAGCGAGCCAGCATGTAGTCCAGCAGGATGGTGGAGTCGGGACCGATGATGCGCTCGACGGACGAGTGGCTGATGTCCCGCTCATGCCAGAGTGCCATGTTCTCCATGGCCGCCAGGGCGTTGCCCCTCAGGACCCGCGCAAGCCCTGCCAGGTTCTCCGACGCGATCGGATTGCGCTTGTGCGGCATGGCCGACGACCCCTTCTGCCCCGGGGCGAAGAACTCCTCGGCTTCCCGCACCTCCGTCCGCTGGAGGTGGCGGATTTCAATGGCGATCTTCTCGATCGTTCCACCAATGAGAGCCATGGCGGTGAAAAACTCGGCGTAGCGGTCCCGCTGGATGATCTGGCTGCTCACGGCTGCCGGTTCCAGGCCCAGCTTGGCACACACGGCCTCTTCCACATCGGGGGCAATGTTCGCAAACGTTCCGACGGCCCCCGAGATTTTCCCGACCCGCATGGTCTCCCGAGCGCGCTGAAGCCTCTCCCGGTTACGCTGCATCTCGCTGTACCAGAGCGCCAGTTTCAGCCCGAAGGTGATCGGCTCAGCGTGGATCCCGTGGGACCGCCCGATCATGACGGTATCCTTGTGCTCGTGAGCGCGCCGCTTGAGAACCACCAGCAGCGCATCGAGATCGGCCAGGATGAGATCCGAAGCTTCCTTCACGACCAGGGACGTCGCCGTATCCAAGACATCCGACGACGTCAGACCCTGATGAATGAACCGGGATGAAGGTCCGACGTGCTCCGAGACGCTGCTCAGAAAGGCGATCACGTCGTGATGGATCTCGGCCTCAATCTGGGTGATCCGGTCCACGTCGAAATCCGCCTTGTCCAGGATCTCCTTGAGGTCTCCATCCGGGATGAGCCCACGCTCGCCGAGGACTTCGCAGACGGCCAGCTCCACTTGCAGCCACTTGCGGTACTTGTTCTCGACCGTCCAAAGCTTCCCCATCTGAGGGCGCGTATAACGCTCGATCATCCTTTTGCTCTCCATTGGTTGGGATTGTGCGCGGAAAAAGCGGTGAAACGGGAGCAGCCCCTATATCACGAAGACGGCTCGCTGCCAAAGCGAGGATCATGATCGCCCGCAATCAGGCCTTGATGGCCGGCGACGGCAGGACGAAATGGCGAGCTTGGAACGCTTAACGAGTGAAGAGCTGACTGGCTCCCAATGTCACAACGCCGGTCATCTCGACTTTTCCTGCAAATAAACCTCAAGGACGGCTCTCGCCGCTTCGTATTCCTCGCGGACCTCGAGCTGTGTCCGGGGGGCCAAGGCCGTCTCCCCGTTTCTCCCCATCAGCTCGATCCGCTGCAGCAGCGCGGCAAGACGACCTGCACCCAATTGAGCACTGCTGGATTTCAACGTGTGGGCCGTCTCCATGATCGCTTTCCGATCATCCGCCGCAACCGCCTCATCCAGCTTTCGCATGAGTCCAAGGGAGTGAGAGAGGTAGATTTGGATGACGTTCTTCATCAGATCTTCGCCACCGGCGGCTTGAAGACCGGCGATCGCTTCCAAGCATGCAAAGTCAATGACGGGACCCGTCTCACCCATGGATTTTGCTCCTCAGCCCTTATTGCAGTCCATATCGCTCAGCCGCATGACCTTCCTATCACGTTAGCACTCGAATGCCAACATTCCATGCTTCTACCCACATTAGAGTTCACAATTCCAGAGAACTCTGCTAGATTTTCCGGAACAGTATCACCATGATATTTGTCTTTCCCGTCGCCCGGGACGAAAGTCCCGGGCGTGTCCCGATCACCTTTCGGATTGCGGCATCAGGAGGCCTGACATGAAGAGAACGCTTGTGGCCGTTTTGATCGTGTCCATCATGGCTCTCGGGGTCCCGGCGACTAACGAAGCGGCCGATCTCGGCATCATCACGGGAAAGGAGAAAGGCACCTACTTTCAGTTCGGGCAGGACTTGAGGACCCTGGCTGAAAAAGACGGCCTCGATCTTCGTGTCGAACCGTCCAACGGGTCGATCGAGAACATTTACGCGGTCTACAAGCGACCCGGCATCGCGATGGGCATCGTGCAGTCCGATGTGCTGGCCTTCGTGTCACGCGTGCAGTCCAACCCCGCGCTCAAGGCCGTGGCACGGAAGATAAAAATGGTCTTTCCGCTTTACAACGAAGAAATCCACCTGCTGGGCAGAGGCGGTCTAAAAGATTTCGACGAGCTAGCGGGCAAGCGCGTCGCTGTTGGCGAGGAAGGAAGCGGCACGTATCTCACGGCGCGACTCCTTTTCGAGGTGTCGAGGATCAAGCCCAAGGAAACGGTAATGATCGGGACCGATGCCGCGCTCCAGCAGCTCAAGGAAGGGAAGATCGACGCGATGTTCTACGTCGCGGGCTTTCCCGTAAAGCTCTTCAAGGAGAACGTCAGCCAATCCGACGGGCTTCGTCTCCTCACCATCTCGAACCCGAAGATCCTGCAGTTTTACCCAAAGGCCGAGATTCCTGCCGGGACCTACTCGTGGCAGACAGACACCGTTCAGATCGCCACCGTCAAAGCGGTCCTCGTCTGCTTTGACTTCCGAACCGTTCAGTGCCAGCTTATAGGCAAGTTTGCCCGGCTAATTGCCGATCAGTTGACGTGGCTTCAACAGAATGGCCACCCCAAATGGAAGTCCGTTGATCTGGGCTACAGGCTGAAAGGCTGGAATCAATACGATTGTGTCACACGGTACAACCCTCAAACCGTGGTGAAGAATCCCAAGATCGAGCCCAACCCCGTCATGGACGCGGTCAAGCAAGTCCTTGAATAAACCGGCAGAGTAGAGAAGAGCCCATGTATCTCGATTATTTCGGCCTCGATAAGGAAGCATTCCATATCTCCCCGGATCCAGAATTTCTGTTTCTCAGCCCCAGTCACAAAGAGGCTCTGGCGGTTATCCTCTACGGAATCGAGAAACGAACGGGATTCATGCTGATCACCGGAGGCGTCGGGCTGGGGAAAACGACCATCCTGCGCTCCGCGCTGGAGCGCATCGACAAGGAGCGCATCAAGGTTATCCTCCTTTTCAACCCCATCATCAGTTACGCTAACCTGGTCAAAACCATATACAGGGAGCTCGAGATTGATTTACCAGCATCCGGGGATGCATTCGACATAGAAGAAGGCTTGCATCTCGGGTTGATTGAGCAATACAAGAACGACCGTACGGTTGTACTCATCATTGACGAAGCGCAGAATCTGCCTGCGGAGACTCTTGAGCGACTTCGAATGCTTTCCAACCTGGAAACCGACAAAGAGAAGCTTATACAAATCATTTTGATCGGACAGGAGCCTGAGCTTGATAATATGCTGGATTCCGTCCAGCTGAGGCAGATCAAGCAGCGAATTGCTGTTAGAGCCAGGATTGTACAGCTCACCGAAAAGGAAAGTAAGGATTACGTTGTTCACAGATTACGCCGGGCAGGTTGTGACAGAAATGTCCCGTTTACCGATAGGGCTCTAAAAACCATTGTCAGGCATGCCAAAGGAATTCCTCGAACCATCAACATTGTGTGCGACAATGCGCTGATCACGGGATATGGCTACCGCAAGAAACGGGTTACGCCCGGGATCGTCAAGGAGGTCATCAGGGATTTGCAGGGAATCCCAAGGAGGACCTTCTGGAGATGGGTGACCATTCCTCTTGCGGCGATCGCTTGTCTTGCGGCCTTGCTCGCCTATTTCCCTCACCTTCGATCCTACATTCCAGCGTTTGTGAACCCGTTCAAGGACGGCTCCTCCGTGATGTCCCCGCCAGTGAGCCGGCAGGCGGATCCTTTACCGGCAACGAAGGCCGCGCCTCCGGAAAACGCGGCCAAACCCGCTCCCGCTTTGACGTTGACGCCGACGAACAAACCCCGCGCAGACACGCCATCTCCCCCCCTGCCCAGACGTCCAGCGGCGGCAACGCTCAAACGGAAAGACGCCCGCCGTCGCCAGCGACTGCCGAGCCCGCCATGGGCAAACCCCCTCCGCGAGCACAGCCCGAGGACGATTCAAGGAACGCGGGGAGTCCCCTCAAGAGTGGAACTGCCCAGCCCCCAGCAGCCACTTCGGCGGCGGACAAGGTGATTCAGCCCAAGCCTTCTTCAGCCGTCCCCGGATCGGAGCCCCAGCCCGCTCCTCCGCCCGGGCAGAGGATTGAAGGACCGACATCCCCCGCCACAGCCACTCAAGCATCACGGGCTGCCCCGCCGCCAGCTCATTCCCCGGCTCTCGAGCCTCAGCGCAGCTCACCCCCTCAGGTTGCCCCTCCCCAAACAAACCGTTCTTCAACTCAAGACCAGGCGGACCTCATCGACTGGGTCCTCGACAACCGAGCGAAGGCAAAGCGAGGCGGAAACTGAGTTGAGGGTTGCCTCACACGATTCCGTCACGAGCGCACGGAAAGACCGTCCTCGACTCGGCGCGCACATGTCGATCGCCGGCGGGCTGCACCGCGCTCTGACCCGGCTGCGGGACGTGGGTGGCGAGGCCCTGCAGATCTTTCTCAGAAGCCAGCGGCAGTGGACCAGCCCCCCCCTCACGCCTGACGCCATCGAGAAGTTCTTCGCCGCCTGGAAGGATTGCCATTGCCCGCCCGTGGCCGCGCATGGCAGTTATCTCATCAACCTGGCGTCGTCGGAGGAGGACCTGGTCGAGCGATCCGTCCGGGCCCTGGCCGATGAGCTGCGCCGGGCCGCCATACTCCGAATTCCGTACCTGGTCATGCATCCGGGATCGCATGGGGGGATGGGAATCGAAGCCGGTCTCTCAAACGTCGTCAGGAGCCTGGACAGGGGGATTGCCTTGGCAGACGCTCCCGAAATGATGGTGCTCATCGAGAACACGGCAGGCCAGAGAGCCCAGCTGGGAGCACGCTTCGAAGAATTGTCCTTCATCTTCAGGGAGGCTCGATTCCGGGACAAACTGGGCATGTGCTTCGATACGGCCCACGCCTTCGCCGCCGGCTACGACCTGCGCAGTGCCGACAGCGCCCTTCGTACGATCGAGGAGCTGGAACGCAGGGTCGGACTGAAGCGCATCAAGCTCGTTCACCTCAACGACAGCAAGAGGGAGCTGGGATCGCGAGTCGACCGTCACGAGCACATCGGGCAGGGCCAAATCGGCCTCGAAGGATTTCGGCTGCTTCTAAACGACAGACGACTGTCCGGACTACCGATGGTGATCGAAACCCCGAAGGAGAACGGTCTTGAGAAAGACAGGGAGAACCTTGGCGTCCTGCGCGGCCTCCTGCTCGGGGCTGACACACGCCGGTGAGCGCCCCGGGCAGGAGACCGGACAGGGATTCAGATCGGCTTGCCCAAGCCACTCTTGGATGCCAGGGACATGAGCGGCAGGGAGATGTCGATGGTGGGGTAGAGACCTTTTAGCGTCCCAGCGGGATAGGGCTGGATGATATTGAAGGCCACGTGCTGTGTCTTCTGGGCGTGCCCGCGGTTGTGCTGGCCGTCGAAGTAGGCGCCGTTCGCTTCCAGGATATGCTCGATCCGGTGCTTGAACCCTTCGACAAACTTGGCCCCGTCTCCTTGGAAGATCATGGCCCCCAGAACCAGCTCCCCACGGCTCTCCATGAATCGCGACAGGGGCAGGGAATGGCGGGCCAGATCCTTCTTGTTCCGAACGTAGCCCCAGACGACGTGCTCCGGCGGGATCTCGATCGATTCCTCGAGATCGATGATGGTATGGGGCATCACGATGCTCTCCGGCCCGATCCGAAGCCGGCACGCCTCCGAACCGCGCAGGAACGCGTTGAAGCCGACGAAGACCTTTTCCCCCAAAGAAGCGTGGATGATCTTGCCACCGTGGGCCGTGATGTTGTTGCCCTCCAGATGGGAGTCGATGATGTAGCAGTTCTCTTGCGCATTGGAGCCCCGGCCGAGCCTGGCGTTGTCGAGATAGGCCCGCTGGGCCACCAGAACATTCTCGCTCAACTGGGTGTTGCCCCGCACCACGGCGTAGCGGCTGAGCCAGGTGTTCTGCGGAACCGGAATGAACGGCTTGGCTTGGACCAGCGCGAACGTGCTCTCGAAATCGCGCTCCCGCGATGTCACGAAATCCATGAAGATGCCCCGCGGCTCCTTGCCGGGCACCATCTCGATATACCGGCTCAAGTCCTCCGGATGAAACTGGAAGTTGAACGTGAAGGCGCCCGGCGAGCGGATCCAGATTTGTCCGGGCGCCACCAGCCGATGCGCCACCTCGCCTGCCTGGACGTAGGCATAGGGACCGATCACACAATGCTGCGCAATGGAAAGATCCACCGTGGCGAACGGCCCGATGAAGCTTCCCCTGACCGGGGTCCCATGGATATTGGCATAGTGCATGGCCACAGTATTCTGGATGAGAAACTCTTCGGGACTTTCGGGATCATGGGAATTGTTGTGAACGAGAGTCTTGACCAGAAAGCTGTCTCGAATGACGATCACCTCGTCATCGTGGAGCGGTATCTCGAGTCCCTCACCCTTGAAAACCTCCCCCTTCACCTTCAGCTCGTCTCCCCGGATGTCACTCTTGTAGAGGACCGAATGGTCCACGACGACCTTTCCCAGAAAATAGCTGCCCGCCAGACTCGAATAGTGAAAGCGGAAATAGAGGGGGTGATGCAGCGTCAGCCCGTAAAACCCGTAGAAGCGGACAAACTTTTCCAGTGGGATCAGGTGCCTCAGGTGAGGTCCGACATCGAAGGCCGGCTCCCTCAAATTGATGTTCACCCGGTCGATAATACGGCTGATCAGATTTTCAAGGTGTTTCATCGCCTCTCTCCTGACCTCGAGCCCTCACGGCTTTCTTCATACGGATGCCCTGGAAATACAAGATGCTGGCCCTTTGACTCAGGTCGGAGGGGCCGTGCCATCGACTCGAAAACACACGCTTGCGCCGGAAAAAGAGTGCCGCTTCCCATGACAGCGTACGCGGAGACTTGCCCATCGGCATCTCCGCGCTTCGCCCTCACGGGAGGCGGCGCTCCGGTTGTCGACTTCCATCGCGTGCAATTCGAGATCGTTGGTTTCAGGTTTCAGTCGAACGGCTTCTGGCCTCTTTCGCTGGCACCCGAAACCAGACACCCGACACCTTGGCCAAGGGGAATTAGCAACGGTCGTGAATCGCACCCACTTCCATCTGGCCGTCGCAACGGCTCCGGCACCGCGTCAGCCATTCTTCTTACACTGAGGTCCTGCCAGCCGCAAGCTTGATCTTGTCGATCAACTCCTCCAGGTCGCACGGTTTGGTCAGATAGTCGTGAGCCCCGAACTCGATGCCCTCCCGTGCGGCGGTCTCCGACCCGTGACCGGTCAACATGATGACCGGCATCTCAGGATCCATCTTCTTGAAGACCTTGAGGACCTCGATGCCATCCATGTCCTCCATCTTGAGATCCAGCACGGCCGCGTCGAACGTCTCACGCCGCAGGATCTGGATGGCTTCGGTGCCGCTCAAGGCCGCCGTGACCTCGATGTTCCTCTTGGCCATCCTCTTGGCCAGAACGGAGACATACCCGGCCTCGTCATCCACCAGGAGGAGCTTGATCTTCCCGGACTCTGTGCTCTCCATCGCCAAGCACCCCTGAGAATCAGTCGCCGCGACGCAACGCGATTTCATGAATGCGAGCCTGAGTGATCTTCTCCTCATGCCCCGCCTTCTTCGCCTTCGCTTCCTGCACCTTCGCCATGAGCTGATCGATATCGCACGGTTTCATCAGGTAGTCGTAGGCCCCAAGCTTCATGCCTTCGATCCCCGTTTCGATGGTCGCATGCCCCGTCAGCATGATGACTTCCACCAGCGGGAAAGCGTTCTTCATCTCCCGGAGTGTCTCGATCCCGTCCATCCCCGGCATCTTCACATCCAGGATCACCACGTCGATGTTCTTATGCTTCTTGAGCATCTCCAGTGCTTCTGGACCATTGTAGGCAGCCAAAATGGTCAGGTTTCTCTTGGTCAACCGTTTGGTCATGGTTTCCACGAAGGGCACTTCGTCATCGACTAACATCACAACCGTCGACAGCATGATGGATCCTCCCTCTTGATTGTCAGGCTCCCCCGCGAGGGAGCGTTATCCC